>JAHIZR010000038.1 GCA_018814465.1 bacterium
TCTAAGTGCGTAGGCAATATCGTCGGACATCTGACGGTCGTGCTCAAGCGTGGGGATTTTATCGCGGATGACACGATGCGCGATGGCAGTGCCGCGTCCGAGCTGTCCCAGAGTCTTTTCCATGCGCAAGTCAAGGGCTTGCGCGGCACAGAGGAGCTCAATAGCGATAATCGTTTCGACATTGCGCAGGATCGCCGTCGCCTGTCGCGCGCCGTGGGTGCCCATCGAAACGATGTCTTCCTGATTTTCGGAGGTTGGAATTGAATCCACGGACGCGGGGTGTGCAAGGACTTTGTTCTCGCTTGCCAGAGCGGCGGCGGTATAACTGGCCATCATCATGCCGGACTCAATGCCGGGATGACGCGACAGATAGGGCGGCAGACCGTAGTTGTGATTGCGATCCATCAAGCGATTGATGCGACGCTCAGAAAGATTGCCCAACTCAGTCAAGACCGTTTTCAAATAGTCCACGCGCAAGCCCACGGGATCGCCGTGGAAGTTGCCGCCGGAAAGACTCTCGTCCTGATCGGGGAAGATCAGGGGATTGTCGGTTACCGAGTTGATCTCAATTTCCAGACCCGCGCGAACATGGGCGACCGCGTCGCGTACTGCCCCGGCGATCTGCGGCGAGCAGCGGATACTGTAAGCATCCTGAATGCGCAGCGGATCGCTGTCGGCGAAACTGCTGCCTTCCAACAATGCAAGAACATTCTTCGCAACCTGCGCATGACCTTGATACCGACGAATACCGGCGATACGCGCATCGAAGGCATGACGAACACCGCAAGCCGCATCAATATGCATCGCAACGGCGATATCATGCAGCTGCAACAGGGCTTCGGCATTCAATACCGCCAGCACAGCCAGCGCGGTCATATATTGGACGCCATTATTGAGCGCCAATCCCTCCTTCGCCTCAAGCACAAGCCGCTTGATCCGCGCTTGCACCATCGCCTGTCTGCCGGACATGGCAGAGCCGTTGAACCACGCCTCACCGGAATTGGCGTCACCATCTTCACGATGCGGATCGCGGGACAACACAAGCGCAAGATGCGAGAGCGGAGCCAAATCGCCGGATGCTCCTAAAGAACCCTGCGAAGGGACAATCGGCACGACTCCCTTGTTCAGCATTTCCAATAAGGTTTCGACGACAACACGCCGTACACCGGAATGACCGGGTGTCATCGCATTAGCGCGCAAAAGCATGGCCGCCCGCGTAACCTCGGGAGCAAAGGGTTCGCCAGTGCCCGCGCTGTGCGAAACGATGAGGTTGCGGGAAACCAAACGAGCTTTGGAAATCGAAAAGCGCTCGCTCTTCAGACTGCCAAAGCCCGTGTTAATGCCATATACCAAGGGAGCATTCGCCCCTGCTGAAACGATTTTTTCGATCCATGCGCGGGCTTTGTCGATTTGCCCGGCAGCCGTTTGATGCAGCTCAACATGTTCTCCCTGACTAACGGCGCGAACTTGTTCAAGAGTCAGGGAATGACCATCAACGATTACGATGGGAGTTACTCCTCTACCGCGTTACCCGTTTCTTTGAGACATAGACCGGATGCCAGCCTTCTTTGGTCTTGACAACCACACCGGCATTCACCATTCCTTGCGGTTCGGGTACTTCCAGGTTCTCAACTTGCGGATGAGTGATGTTGCCGATCAGCGGAATTTCACGCGGCATCGCGCCGCCGGCCTGTGGTGCGCGACTGGCCGATGACTGGTAGCGTCCCTCTTTGTGCGCGGCTCGCTCGCGCGCACCAACAGGATCAATGCCATGCGCCTGACGCAGTTTGTCAAGCTTGGCGCTGATCGCCTTGCGGGTCACACCGAAACGGTCAGCGAGTTCCGCCATCGGCACTTTGCCATAATTGTCCAACAGGTATTTCTCCTCGGAAGGAGTCCATTTCTTTGCCATACTTACTTATCTCCGATAAAGGCGTTTATGAATCAAGATGTGTTAGTTGTGTTTAAGAGTTCCGGGCACCCGGGGACGGATGCCTCGGCAGGAACTCTGTGCTTAACCCGGCTCGGCGAGCTCGCAGCAACTACTTCCGCTCGTTGTAGCCTGAAGGCGCGAAAGGCTGAAGTTTTTCCAGCCACATCCGCTCCAGCAGTCTCAGTTCCTCGGAATAATCGAATCCCGGTTCATTTTTCGGTTCAAGATAATCAATGATCTTAAACACGAACGACTTGCCATTCGATGCTGTGAAGTCTTGCTGCAGCTCTTTGTTCGGATGCACGCCGTATTCCAACTGAAACTTGTGCCGATTGATCCGACCCTGCAAGTTCGGAGCGCTGCCGACGAATCGTTTGCCGTTCGCCGTGTTCTTGATCTGATAGATCCCCATCGGTTGAACGGTCTGCTTGTATTGGTTGATCAGATCTTTCCGGTTCATTTCAGCAGAACCATCTTGCGCGAGAGCACGGTTTGCGGCGTCGTCAAACGGTAGAGATACACGCCACTACCTGCAAGCACGTCGGCATCCGACCTGCTATCCCATATCACAGTGTGAGTTCCGGCATCCATCGGACCATTCACCAGCGTCGCAACTTTTTGCCCGAGAATATTGAAAATCTCCAGTCTTGTCTGTGTGGCGGAAGTCAGTGTGAAGTTAATCAGGGTTTGCGGATTGAACGGATTCGGATAGTTTTGTGCGAGTGAAACCGCTGTGGGCACCGTCGCGGGAGTTTCACCTGTATCCAGGATGGTCGGGGCAATCGTCGTAATACGGATCGCCGTGCCGGATTCGACATAATTTGCGGCGGGAGCATACATGCCCCGCGAAACGTATGTCATCCCCTCGAGGCTGGATTGGTTTTCGATGCCAATGGTATATCCCTGAATACTCTGAACAATCGGTGAAAGCTCATCATACATAAACAGCCACTCGGCATCGCCTGTGGGGGTCGGATAGGCAGCGGGATTCAAAAGATGAAGCTGGAACGTTTCCTGAAAGGATTGGAACCAGTCATTGTGCAAGTGGGACCATTCCACGATAAACCGGTCCAAGGATTCGTCGTAAAAATAACTCAAATCCCCTGTTTCTTCCTGAGAAGTGTTCCAGAGATCTCCCCAGAGCGGAGCGATCATTCCGTTGACCGTGTCCCATGGATAGGGCAGCGCGTCAGAGAAAGGAGAAGACTGGGTAGATGTACCGGGCTGAACCCAGCCATCCGCCGAGACCGCGAGCGTCTGATAATTCACTCCGTAGTAGGAATAATCAAAGGGAACGTCCACGGTAACGGTTTGGTTAAAACCTTCTATCTCAATCGGAGTCCCGGGACCGCCTGCAGAAGGAGAAATCTCAATCCACTCGAATTCAGGCACTTGCTCGTAGATGGCGTCCAAGTTATCATAGAGCCAGTAGCGATTGACAGAATCGCTGAGCGGGTCCGTGGTTTCAATTCTACCGATGACCAGAGTTATCGGAATATCCTTTGAGTAGGTATACCTGTCCATTTCAAATTCGATATGCACAGTGATCTCCGCTTCGTGAGCGGAAGGCGTAATGCCAACAGCATGAACCCGCAATCCCTGACCCGCTGTCATTGCCGTTTGATTCGGCAAAACCGCCGGCAGCTGCGTCCAACCGTCTTCAATGGTTAGATAGGGATCATATGATATCAATTGCAGGTGACCGACAGCGTTTGCCAGATTACCTTGATTCGAAACAGCGACTCGAAGGTACGCGGATTCCCAGCGCTCCAGATAGCCGTTATTCTCATCATCCACGATTATCGAGTTATACTGAATATCCGGGGCGTGCAGTGTCAGCTCGATTTCGGAGAAGCGGGGATCGGCATTGTCGGCTGAATAGAGAATGACGAATTCAGCTGATCTGTTTTCGGGCGCGGCCGCATTCACCGAAAAAGTGAACGGCACGGCGGCAGCGGCAATCTGACCGGAAGTCAGAGTTCCAAACTGAACGGTATGATCGATAACCGTCATCCCGGCGGTTTCGGTACTAAGCGTTGCGGCGACATTCTGGGCCGCTTCCGTACCAACATTCCAAACCGATTCGGTCCATCGAATGGTTTCACCCGGTTCGATCAGTCCATTGCCGTTTCCGTCCTGTGCGTCACTAAATTCAGCATCGTGATGAATCACATAAGGTCCGGTCGGGCTGACTTGAATCTGCCGTTGGAAGGGAGCGACATTTTCACCGGTAACCGTAAAATGAACCATTTGATCATTCAGAGCGTTGACCTGAATTGAAATCGTCGGCGTCCCCTGCTTGATCCAGTAGTTTTCAAAGCTTCCCGATTCGTACCAGACCGTCAACAAAACACTGTCCGCCGCAAGCGATGCCATATTTTCCACCGTGATCTCTTGATCGAATGGTCCAGCCATGATCGCATCGGGGAGATTGATAATGGGACGAACCGGCGTTTCGGTAAACACCTGTAATGAAGGATCGCTCAATAAAAGGTATTGCCGGATCATCGTGCGGCAGAGTTCGAGTACCGCGTCTTCATTCAGAAAATCCTCGAATAATCCCCATGTATAGACTTTACCGGCAGCTAAGGCGGCTCCGAGATTCAAGACATCATAATCGAGAAACGCGCGATAGATGCTCGAATCAAGACAGTCGTTATAAACGGTGTGCGTATTCCAGCAGGGACCAATGAAACCCACGGCTCCACTCGGTTGGGAGGGGGTTCCCTGCGTCATCCAGGCTTCGCCAAAACACTGACCGTCGTCAACATCATACTTTCCCACGCCGCAGCCGATTGCGGTTATAATCGGTAAGCGTCCGGTATTCGCGATATTCGCGATTGTGTGCAGATAGAAGCTAATACCCGCCCAGCCGAAACTCCAGCCTGATCCGCGATAATTTACGAATGTGACGCCCTCATTGATCCAGTTTACGAGATTCTGAGGACCGGGACTTGGTTCAGCCCAGAGCGTATCGACGCGAGTGAAGCCGCGCTCCAGAAGCATTTCGCGGCAATGCCGTTTAGTGGCGGCTTGTGTTACCTCCGTGAAATCGGCTGCGAGCGCGGCCTGGGAGAAGCGCTGATTCTCTGTCAAGAGAACGTCGCGTTCGTGGAAAATAGAACGATTAGCGATCGAGACAACTTCCGACTGGTTATTTACCACCCAGCGGCCGACAAAAACCTCCGGGAAGACATCAATGTCATCGTTATCCCCGATTGCGGCATAATGATTCTCATCAGTAAACGATCCGTCATCATACGTATAATCGCTGAAACGAGAGATGGGATCCTCGGTAAAACGGTAAGCGGGTGGAATCTTCGATTCGTCTCCAACCAACAGGACATAATCAATCCGGGGAGACGATGAAATGAATTCACTCTGAATCCGCTGCTTGATCTGAATGGCTGACGGAGATGACGAAATGCTGCTTAGAGCGACAACCGTAACCGTCATTCCCCGCTGTTCTTTCCAATCGACGAAGTTCTGGATGACGGCAAGGTATTCATCGGGACAGATGATAAGCAGATGAGAATCCGCACCATTAAGAATATCGGGAATCGCTTCCCAATTCGTGACCACCGAAGTCAAGACACGCTGCCATGGAATCGAGAAAGATTCAGGATATGAAGTCTGCGGCAGCGTTCCCGCGCTTCCGTCGATATTCACTTGAATCACCGCATTGGTCATGATAGTGCAGCTCGCGCTATTGTTGACATACTCGACGGGCTTAATTGTCAGGGGGACAAGGCGAATTCCGCCCAAGACTTGAATGTCGCCTAAGCGTACCTCGGGATAGGAAGGATCATTCTCCGGAATAAATGCCGGATTAATAACTCCGTAAGTTTCCGTTTGCCAGGATTCAGCGGTCACGGTAGGGTTGCCGGAAGGAGGCAATGCAAGAAAAATCGTAAAGCGAGGGATGAGAGGGTGTTCTTCCGGTTCAAGCATATTGGCTACAAGCCCCTCGAATGGCGCCTGAATGTCCAATTCCTGAGTAGTGGGCGGGAGGTTATCCATGCTAAGACTTAACCGAATGGCAGTCTCGCTTGAGGATATCACTGTGATCGTGGGAGAAAACCGCGCTCCCTCATAGACACCAAAAGAAGGTACTCCATAGGCGACAACAGATTCAATACTGAACACAATTACGAGTATCAGCATTCTGGTGCAGGAACTAAGTTGTTGTAGTCGCATAACTTATATCGTTTTAAATTGCGAAGCGCGCAAATGATTGAAGATTATACTCGCTTCTCAAGGACGTTGTTGCATTCAAATGCCAAGATTTGGAGAGTTCTGGACACGAAAATCCAAGATAATGAATATAGGTCTATCTGACAGCTAAGTCAAGCATATATCATGATATTGATATTGTTGCGCTGGTTTGACTTAGCATCCTTTTTGTTTCTAATCATATAATTATCATTACTATAGACACCTTCAGTATAGTAAATGTGTCTAGAAAAAACCAGTTTCACGAGAATAACTCAAATAAATCAACGCAAAAGATTCATTTCCATGATTTGTTTACTATCTTGAACTTCAGACAGATTACTTGGAGCATATTTTGCCGAAAGTTTATTGACAATCCATTTGCTCGTTGATCAAGCCCTCTGGCATTGGTCTAAGTTACATAATAACATAGCAGAAGCAATATGGATTGTCTGGGATTGAGGACGAATCTTCCTTTGCAACAGGAATATTCCATCCACTATCCGTCTGGTTTTTTTAAGAGACACTCCGAAAAAACTGGAAAATAAGCCTGACATAATTCATACGCGCCTGGCGCGATATTCACTCGATAGAAGAGGACGATTGAAAGATGAAAAAGCTTTCCATTACCTTTGGGCTACTAATCCTTGTTACCGGAATCGTCTATGGACAGACTCCCGGCGACCTGGAAGCTGAATTCAACCGGCTGCACAATCAGCTCCTGGAGTATGCGGCAAACGATCAAAACACTCCTGCGGAGTTGGAGACACGTTATTTTGAGTTAGAGCGTATCCTTTATCCCGATAACCAGATGCGGATTCCCGATGACAATTTGGATCAAGGGAGTACGAGCTGCCCGGGTGATTCGTTGTATCAGCCGGAAATCGGCTCCGATACGTTAGTGCTTTTTGATTATGGCAACACCAACGGATTTACCAATAATTGTGGGTGGCCGGAATGCGGCAGAGGTCCGGATGTTTTCTACACCTTGTTTGTTACACGCCAGGATTGTGTAATGATCAGCACCTGCGGTTCGGCGTTTGACACGAAATTGTGTGTCTTTAAAGAAGATCCAACCGTAGAAGGCCTTGAGTGCTGTAATCTCGACTATCTCTATGCTCAAGCCGACTCCAGTGTCGGCGTCTGCGACAGAACAGGCCGGGTTTCCACGCGGGCTGTTATTATGAGATGCTTCACCCCCGGAGAGTATCATATCGTGTTGGACGGTCAAGCGGGAGACTCGAAAGGCTCTTATACTCTGCGGATTGAGTTTTTCAATAACGACTGCATCACACCGGAACCGAAACCTGAATGTCCGGCAACATTTATCGAGCATGAGGAATTCCCAGGATCTGATGAGGAACCATGCGGATTCCATACTGTTACTGCTTGTGATTCGGGTTATTGCGGTATGATCGATGGCCCGGGAGATCTCGATGTCTACCAGATATTCATTCCGGATTGCAACGGCCTTCGTGTCCATCTGTGGGCAAACGATACGGAACATGCTCCGGGCGGAACCGCTTTCGGAGAAGGTCTTAATGGCAATCTGAAGCTCTATATGACATCTTGTGAAGCTTTAATCGCCGAGAATGGAGACATTGGAACCGCCGGGATTCCGCCAGTCATTATTGGCGGCGACGCACCTCAAGGCAGGGACTCACAATTGAACTACGGAAGCGTTGTATCGGGTGTACCCTACTATATTGTTGTAGGCGGCGAAGACGATGGCCTCACAGGTCCGTATGAGCTGCTGATTGAATGCTATAATTGCGACGATTAGCCGCGAATCTAATTCCAACACAGAGCGTCCCGTTTCAAAGCGGGACGCTTTTTTATTCAAGATCAGGATATCCGGCTATTGAGTTCTTTTCTGATGATTATCGGCGGAAAGGTCCTTGTGACTCAGTAAAACAAAACCGATAGACATTGCAGCGTAAGTCGCGACAAGAATCCAAGGAACCGCATCCATCTGAAAAGCGGTCACCAGCACGATATTCGCCGCGATATTCATTCCGAGAACCGTCCAAGCAAGGATTGCCACTTTGCGAGCCTTGCCGATTCCGATGAGGGCATTGGCCAACACACTCTGAACCGGCTCGAAGAAAGTCGCACCGATGACAATTTTAAAATAGGGGACGGAGGCCAGGTATTTTACACCCAGCACGGCGGGGATAACCTCGTCGGCAATCATGAACAGCAGTATATTCAGAGGAATCAGGATTGCCCAGACCGACAATAAGGCCGAACGAACCTTCTTGCGCAGCCGGACGTATTCTCCTTCAGCCGCGAGCCGGGACGCGACGGGGAGCAGCAGGAAATTCACCGCTTGAGACAGCATCGTATAGAGCCTGATCAAGGCTCTGGCAGCGATATAAGGGGCAAGGCGAACCGGATCAAGCATGGTTCCGATCAATATGATATCCCCCTGCTGCATGTAGATATCCCCCAGAGACTGCATACCGGTCCAGGTTCCATATTGTCTGACAAACCGCCATCGGCCATGCAGACGCGGACGAAACATTTTACCGTAGAGGAGAAGCGAAATCGCAGCCGATACCGCCGCCGCGAAGAATATCATCCGCATGACGTTCTCAACCGAACTCAGCCGATCCGAATAGGCTAAGATCACAAAACCCGACAACGCTCCAAAATAATAGGAAGCATCAATCCAAAGTGCGGCGCGGTTGTTTGCATCCGCTTGTGCAAGCGCGTAGGAGAGCAGGCGCGGAATAAAAACCAAAACAATGCCGGCAACCCAAAGCGCAGCTTCCTGGCTGACTTGGAGCGCCGGCAAAATTATTAGTGAGAGTGTGGAAGCGATTATCGCGGTCCCGGTCATCATCCAAATTACAGGTCCGATGACTCCCTCCCGCTCCGTACCCGGCAGAGCGCGAACCAGAGAAACACTCCAAAGTCCCCACGAACACATCGCACTCAGATTGACATAAGCAATCGCGATTCCATACTGACCGTATTCCGCCAATGGAAGATAGCGGATGAGCGTCAGCAGGGTCCCCAGCGCGTAAATCCCCGGAAGAGATCGCAATGCGAGCGCATAGACCGCGCGGCGAATCGCATTCCAACCGCCGGCATCGTTCAGCAGATTTCTCAGCATGAATTGAAGCGGGCTTTCAGACTCACCGAGTATTCCTGCAACCGTGAGTACAAGGACTACTCAATGGTTTGAACCGGCAGAATCGCCTGAACATACTCTCTGGCATCACCGAATTTCTGCAGATAGTCAATGGCGCGCCGGGCCAGAAGGGTTTCAGGCGTCATCAGCCATGTTTGCTGCCAGAGTTTCACACCCGTGAAGAGCTGTTCAATGACATAGTCAATGATTTCCTGCTTTTTCGGGTAATACTGAATGTATACCTCCTGAGAATCGAGCTCCGCAAGCGTACGGGCTTTTTCAATGGCATCGTTCAAACCGCCCATCTGATCGACCAATCCGTTGGCATGGGCTTGCCTGCCTGTCCAGACACGCCCCCGGGCGATCTCCTGCACCGCCTCAACCGTCATTCCGCGACCGGACGCGACATCGTCTTTGAACTCGGCATAAACGTCTTCCAGCAGCGAATTCAGTATGGTCTCCTGCTCTTTCGTCAGCTCTTGATCGATTCTGAAGAACTGTGCCCATTTGCCTTTTTTGACGACTTCTTCGCGAGCTTCGATCTTATTGTAGAGTCCTTCCAGATTCGGCAGGACAGCCACAACTCCGATGGAGCCGGTAATCGTGTTGGGTTGGGCCATTACGGAATTCGCTCCGCAGGAGATAAAGTATCCGCCTGATGCCGCGATACGGCCCATGGAAACGACAAGCGGTTTGGCCTCTTTCAGCCTGAGCGCTTCTTCGAGGATCACTTTTGAGCCAAGAGCGGACCCGCCGGGGGAATTCACCCGCAACACAACCGCGGCAACTTCTTCATCATCCCTGATCTCCCGCAGCAACTGGGCAAACTCGGCGGACTTAATCGTCTCATCCATCGCAAAGGGATCTTCACCTTCGCCGTATGAATAGTTGATCTCGCCCTGAGCGTAAACGACGGCGATTTTTTTCTTGTTGCCGGGCTTGTCTTTGAAAGTACGCAGATAGTGACTGACTGTCACCCCAGCAAAGTCTTTTTCGTCATCTCCCATGATGCGATCCTTGAAATCCTGCCAATCGAGCAGATCATCTATGAATCCCTTTTGCAGAGCGTCTTGCGGGGAGATCATAAAGCGTTCCCCGTTCAGCATTTCCTGTTCGAGAGCCTTAAAAGTCAATGCCGTCCGGTCGGCAGCGGTTTCATGAATGTAGACATCATAGAGGTCATCTATCATTGATTGGAGACTTTCGCGCAACGGTTCAGACATTCTGTCGCTTCCCCAGCTTTCGAAAGCGCCTTTATACTCGCCCATGTGAAAAACGTGGAACTTGATCCCCAGTTTGTCGAAGGTTTTGGCGAGGTAGGTACTGGAAATGCCCAGCCCCTCCATGAACAGACCGCCCGACAGAGTCGAAGACATGAAGATTGAGTCGGCGATTGATGCGAGATAATAATCCCGATCTGAGGCAATCTCCGCAAAGGCATAAACCGGCTTGCCGGATTCCTTAAAACCCCGTATGGCTTCCCGAATCTCTCGGATAGAAGCAAATCCGCCCATCCCTACCGGTCGAAGGACAACACCTCTAATCATGGGATCGTCTTTCGCATGCTGCAAGGCTCGGTTGATTGAATGAATCGATAAGGGGCGACCTGATGTAAGTGATCCAAGATTCGGAGCCGCATCATAATCAGGCAAAACACCGGACATCCGAATGATTAAGAAACTCTCTTCTTCAAGAGGAGTTGTTTTTCCACCCGTGAACTCGCCCAATCCCGACACCGCCGAAAAGAGCACACCGATCAGCAGGATGAAAAGAATGAAAACGATTCCGAGGATTGCCAGTATCCAGCAACATGCTTTGTTCTTCAATGTCTTATCCTTTCGTTTTGCTGCCGCGAGATTCTACTTATCTTTGGAAAGCTATTAGAAACATAAGTTAGCACAAACTTTTCAATTAGTCAACTCGCTGCCGGGTATGAATCGATGAAGATTAGCTATCTTGATTCAGCTCTTGCTTTCGAGCAGTTAAGTCGTTAAATTCTTTAGAGGAAGTATCATCCTTGATCATGCATCCATTGTATCAGAGCAGAAGAATCAGTTTTTCGTTGCGCGAGTGGATGGGCATACGATTTGCCCTTTCTATAGAGTTCACCCTAAATCTAATCCATATATAGCTTGAATTCCGACAAAGCCATACTCGGTGTCCTCATAACAGGAATCTTGGTTGTCTACACGGCGATTGTCTTTGCCTTCTTTGGATCAGAAGGTGATACTCGCGTTATCTACCTGTTTTTAATCGGACTTCCAATAGCAATTTCGCTTTTTGCTGTACCCAAGCTGGGATTGATCGTCTTAGGGATTCTTGTCTATTCGCTGGATTGGATATCCGAATCCTTGGTATTTATGCCGCGTGAGACGACGTGGCTCATCGATATTCTGCTCGTAATGTTTGTCGTTCGCATCATTGTGACCTCACCTTGGCGGAAGTTGAATATGAGCAAGATCGAGAAATGGATCTATGTCGCGCTCGTGTTCTCGATCATTTCCGCTTTGATGAATGGCATCAGTCAGGTAACATACTTAGTCGGATTCCGCGTCGCATTTAAGTACATCCTGCTGTTTATTGCGGTATACCATATGGATGTATCGCGAGAATGGATGCGCGGGTTTTTCAAGCTGCTTGTAGTGATTGCCCTGATCCAGCCCGCGGTGATTATTCTGCAATGGAGATTCACCAGTTGGGTTTCGCCCGACGATCTCGCCGGAACCTTCGGCTTAGGTCAAACAGGCAGAGTGGCGTTCTATTTGCTTCTGATTATTGCCTTTTATATCTCTCAAGCCATCGAACGGAAGCGCTTTAAGTCTTCAATGCTGATTCCGCTCTGCTGGCTCTTAATCGCGCCAATTCTCGGTGAGGCGAAGTTCTTTTTTATGGTTCTGCCTGTTCTGCTGATTTACCTGCTCAGAGCAGATTTCTTCAAACGGCCTGCGATCGCAATCGGACTCAGCATCGTCGGCATCATTATAATCGTCAGCGTCGATTATGTGATCAAGCAGAGTGGTTATTGGTTAGAAGGGCGAAATCCAATAACCTATATCGCACAAATCGGTGAAGTTTACACCTCCGAACTCGATGAAAGCTCTACGGTTACAGGACCACGCCGGATTCATCAATTGGCCAGTTCCACGCGACTTGCCGCCGGCTCGCCCAAGGATTTTTTCTTTGGCAATGGTCCCGGATCAATTACCCTCTCTTTCGTTGCCGCAAGACATTCGAAAACTATGGAGTACTTCAGCAAGTGGAGACTCAATTCGGCTTCGCCAACGATTGCCTGGCTGCTAATCGAATATGGTTATTTAGGAACGATCTTGATGGTCATTCCGTTGGCTTTGATCTATCGAAGAGGAAAATATCTGAGACGTTCTGATGATCAGGAATTGCGGATTTATGGACGATGGCTTGAAGGATTAACTTTTCTCTACGGATTATGGATGGTCTATACTTCCGTACTGCAAATCGATGCTTCGAGCTACCTATTCTGGGTTACTGCCGCGATGCTTGTCAGACTAAGCTATGAAGAAGAAGCGCGATTCGAGATGAAAACGACGATGGAAAGGATTACGGAAGCTCGTCAGCCCGTGCGGACTCTCGCCACAGAATCCGCTGTGACCCACTGAAAGATAAAAACTCTAATTTTAGCCCGATTCCGCTGATCCGGATCGGGCTTCTTTAATGGCAGAATCTCGATGATCGAACTCACTACGAACCGCCTAATTCTAAGACCGCTTTCGATGGAGGACATCGAAGGGCTGTTTGATATTCTTACAGCTTATCTCAAAATAATTCCACGACCAAGTTACTCGGAATACTCCACTTGCAGACCGTCGAGCGGAGTGAATCGCGAAGGAATATTCCGGCGGGGAACCGCGCTCATGAGAGGGTCATGTGCAGAGAGCTGGGCGGCGCTTAATCCCCGCTCGGCGAGTTTTCTCGCCAATTCTCCGATGATATTCTTGGATCCGCTCTAGCTACAAAAACAGCCCCCGTCTCGAAAGAGACGGGGGCTGTTTTTGTAGTGACCCCACGGAGAATCGAACTCCGATTGCGAGAATGAAAATCTCGAGTCCTGACCGTTAGACGATGGGGCCGTCGCTGTCGGAGCCATTCCGACAGCCATTTCTACTTCTCCCACTGTATTCGATCCCGGATAGTTAAATAAGCCAAGTGAGAAGACAGCGGGAATTGTCGGATTGGTTGCCGACTCATCGGGTGGCTGAGGGGATTCGAACCCCCGACCCCTGGAACCACAATCCAGTGCTCTAACCAGCTGAGCTACAACCACCACGAATCCGGAAGGGGACCTCAAGGATCCGAGCTTGCCGGAATTTGTTAGTATAGCTGATTATCCAATAAGAATCAAGCCCGTCATCTTGACAGGCTGTGACCATTTAATATATTGTTAATAATTAAATAATGTCAATTTTCCGCGGATATCTCCTTATGATCAAGCACGTCACGAACAGCAGAAGCGAGGTCAACTGTCCGATAAGGCTTATTCAGAAAGGCAATACTGCCAAAGTTGATATTCTTTCCTGTGAATTGTTCCTGGGCATACCCCGAACAAAGAATAACCTTCAGTTCAGCTCTTTTCTCCAATAACAGAGGCAGAACTTCATCGCCGGACATTTTAGGCATGTGTATATCGAGAATAACAAGATCAATACTCTCACTCTCCTGCTCGAAGACTTCCATCGCCTCACAACCATCTCCCGCAAGCAGGACTCGATAACCGTACATCTCAAGGACTTCCTGTCCCATGGATCGGATGACTTCCTCGTCATCGACGAGTAAAATCGTCTCGTTGCCCCCCGCTACCCGGGAGAAGGATGTCTCAGCTGATTTTCTCGGCTGATGTTTTTCCGCGGCAGGCAGATAGACTGTAAACTCGGACCCTTTGTCGACTTCAGAAACGAACTCAATACTGCCCTTGGCCTCATTGACGATCTCCAAAACGGTAGAAAGTCCGAGACCGGTTCCGCCATTTATTTCTTTCGTCGTGAAGTAGGGATCAAAGAGCCTCTGCTTTGCCTCATTGCTGATCCCGCAGCCGGTATCGCGGACTCTTAAAATAACAAACTCGCCTTTCCCTTTCGAAGAAGTCCCGATCTCCGTACTCAAAGTGATGGAATACTCTTCCGACTGTTCGCGCACATGCATAGAGCGGATTTTATCGAGTACGGCATCGGCTGCGTTCACACACAGATTCATCAGCACCTGTTCCAAACGATTTGCATCAATACGCGCCAGGCATTGTCCTTGACATCCAGATTCATGCCTTAGAATGATGCGCCTGTCAATGGTTCGGCTTAACATGCTGAGAACCGTCTCACACACCTTATTGACGCAGACTTCCTCCAGATTGTCCGGAGTCCGCTTACGGCTGTAACTCAACAACTGCCGCACAAGAGAAACCGCCCTTTCCGTCGCCGCCGCCGCCAGCCTCACATAAGCCTGCTGATTCATCGAATCGGATGATGCTTGCTGAGCCAGATCGAGGTTCCCCATGATCCCCGTCAGGAGATTGTTGAAATCATGCGCAACTCCGCTCGTAAGGCGCCCGATCGACTCCATTTTCTGCGCATGCCGAAGCTCCTGTTCAAGACGACGGAGTTCCGTAACCTCCGTTGCCGAAAAACAGACAAGGCCTTCCCGCTGTGAGGGAGTAATCCTCCAACGAAAGATGCGCTCATTCAACGCTCCTTCTGTCTCCTGATCCTCCCCTTTTGAAAGGCAATTCAAGATCAACTCGGAGTAATTCGCGGGCAAGACCAACTCCGGCTCTTTCAGTCCCGTATCCAGCAGCAGCCGTTCGATTGATTTTGTCATTTCGACGATCTTGCCTTCAGCATCGACAATTAAGACCGGACCGACAAGCTCAACCTTTTGCTCCTCCAGTGTCAGATGATGCCCGACAGCTTTCGTCCCTGTTATGTCGACCGCATAAACATTACACTCTCCGGTTGAAGGAACAGTCTTGTATTGCCAATGAAGAATTCTCCCATCTTGCCGTTCCTGAATATCCTCGACTGTTTTGGCTTCCACTCTGCTCGTTTCCATGAGCAGAGTATGGTTAGGAGGCAAGATCGCCATCAAATCGCTGACTCCGATGCTCATTGCGAATTCTTCCGCCGCTCGATTGCGATAGCTCAATTTGTTTCTGCCGTCAAAGGACAGGATGATCGAAGGATTCTCATCAGGCAGTATGGTTAACTTGCGCATTTCCAATTCGGCATTCATACGTTCGGTGACATCCAAGCCATATCCGACAACATGATCCACATCGCCTTCCGCATTCATGACCGGATTGAGTATTCTTACGAAGTAGCGGTCTTTGCCCTGCCGATCCACGAGTTTCTCTTCATAGTGAACAGAGGTGTGTTTTATACAAGCCTCGCGGATTCTCTCCTGCCGATAATGCGCGACATCCAGATTATGATGAAACTCCTCGCAATAGTCCATATCCGTTTTGCCAATCAACCAGCGGCGCCGAACCGGATCCGGCACCGCCGCGCGGTTTACGAAACGATAAGCACAGTCCGGACCAAGCACTGCAATTTGCGCCGGCAGATTGTCAAGCAGCCGAATATAGAATGTCTTCAATAATTCCCGGCTCTCGTCGGCACGATACCGGTCGATGTATTGCGCAAGATTGTTTGCGATTGTCTGCAGGGTAACCTTATACCGCGGAAGCTCTCCATGCTCCTTGCAGTCCGCCAGTATCAGACTGCCGATCACTCGCTGATTCGCTTTTAACGGAATCGAAATCAACGCATGGATTTCAATTCCTTCAAAGCGCGGATCCTTATGGGTGAACGAACCGAATCCGATACTCTTAAAAACCGCTTCTTCCCGCAGAATGCACTCATTTGAAATCGCCAGCGAAAGATCCGATTGAGAGGCTCGCTTTTCAGCTTTCAGACCGTGCGATCCCATTGTCCGAACCAAGTTCTGCTCCCGGTCATACAACTCAATTACCACCGTCTGCATTTCATAACGATCGGAGAGAATCCCCGGAAGCTGCGAATAGATAGATTCGATTCCGTTTGCCGACAGGAATAGTTGAGATGTTATACTCATCGTTTCCTTTTCATCGGCTTCCCGTTTCCGATCCGAGTTGTCCCGGACGATCGCAAGAATCGTATTTCCGCCGCCGATATCAACCGCGGCGAGCGAAACCTCGCAGTAAAGAAGAGTTCCATCCTTCGCCTTGTGCACCCAGTCAAATATCTGCGGTTCTCCTCCCATCGCACTCAGGATATAATTCCTGGCTTTGATTGTGGACAATTGACCGTCCGGCTGGTACTCCGGCGAGAATTCCACCGGCGAATGCCCAACGATATCATCCTTCGTGCATTTCCAAAGTTCACAGGCTTTTTGATTGCAGTCCCGAAACAGTTCATCCATTAAGAAGAAGCTGTCAGCAGAACGGTCAAACATAGTGCGATACTTCTGTTCACTCTGCCGAAGCGCCGCCTCGATTCGACTCTGCTGTTCAAGCAGCCTGACCATCTCCACCTTCCGAGCGGCAAGATCGGCAAACAGTTCGAGGTAAAGAAACGTCTCCTGGGTAGGGCGATTACCATCAATCGGATCATCACAATTGATCGTCCCAATGACTTCTCCGGATGATCCATAGATCGGAACATACGCCAGATCCATCGGATCCCAATTGTCACCGGGGGCTATCTCGCGCCGTCCGGGACAAATTTCAGTGGATGAAAACAGTTCAATGGATTTCTCCGCCGGTACAAAATAGGATCGGCTGACTTTGAACTGCTCGAAATCAGGTCCGAAATCCCTGGCTCTCTGTTCCGGAGTGCGGCGGGTCGATTCGAAAAATGCGATATCCTCGGTAGGAGTCTGATAATAAGCGGCATGCGTGATTGCGAAGTCTTTCAATAGATAGACCGATGCCGATCCCCAGCCCGCTTCACCGACAGCGTCCGCCACTCGCTGCACAACCTCATCGATCGTAGCCGCCGCCTGCACCGCAGTGCCTGCTCGTAAAAGCCGGGCAAGCTTGTCTCTCGTTTCCTCCAGCTGCTGGGCATATTCATCCAGCACGTGCAGAGCATCAAATCGTTCCTGCTCCTCGGAAATCCTTTGACACTCGATATCTTCCAGCTCAATCAGACGAGATCGCAGTGCCTCGAGCTCAATATTCAGACGATCTCGTTCTTCTTGTATCGATTGAAGTTTGTTTTCAGACATCTGCAGGTTTTTATTGTTGTGACTGCTGACTGAAGACCCAATCAGCTCCGGAAATCGCCACTATTCCTTGATGGTTCAGGTCAAGATTTCCAGTGCAAAGCTCGCTCCGAAATCAGCTGTGTCATAACTATTGTTATTTAGCGGAGCATGAAGCATAATTTTAAGAACCGATTATAGAGCTGTGGACTTAAATCAACCCAATTCACTGTATTTAGCATCCACGTTTGGATTTCGCAACCAAACCACACAGAATCCTGCTGCATGCTGATAACAGCTGCAGAATTTGGAGCCATTGTCCGGTGCTGTTTTTCCTACCTCTGGTCAAAGAATCGCACCGATGCGTGTCCATCGCCGATGATTTCAGCATTTATCCATGAAGGTCAAGGTTTTGCATGGCGATAACCTATCGCAAACCATGAACTCAATATGCTCTCACTGGAATATCCGTTATTTTGTTGATTCTACTATATATTTGTAAATTCGTGGCATGCTCTTTCACGCTCTAAAGCAAAATTGAAATGCCCCATCAAGCTGAATTGACCCAGCTTCAAATATGCCGACTTCACGAGGCTTACCACAGAGTTTCAGCGCTTCAAGCCGGCAGTCCTCACAACGCTGTCGTAACTATCTTGCGACACTATGATTTATAACTCGAAGCCGGATACAACAAACTTGGACATTACGTTGCGTTCGAGTATAAATTCTATTACATTAACAAGATTAAAGCAACCTTCGAACCTGCAAACTCAACGATATTAGAGGAATCATGTCAAGGACTAAACGTGTTTTAACCTTTTCTATTGTACCAGCCGCGTTGCTTGTACTTGCATTGATTGTTTTCTCGGACAGCTCGGCGACCGGATATCAGTCTTCCTCGTCGAGAGCGACTCATGTTCCCGCCAATTTCAATGAACTTGCCGGACCGCAAGACATGGTGATGATGCCTTCGGAAGTATTGGATCCTAATCCTGAATCCGTTCGACTTCGTTTCTGGGATCCTCCTCTTGAGACGAACCGAGTTTCGATCAACGGCATCGAATACAGCACAGTGAGGCTCGCGGGTGAGGGATCGACCGTGGAGCCCGGAGAACCTGACCTGCCACATGTCACCCGACTTGTAATGATCGGGAAGACCGGCAATGCGGCGGTACGGATACTCGATCAATCCTACAGCGTCACAAGCAATATGAAGATCGCTCCACGGCAGATTCTTCACGGGGATGAAAACTATCCGCTCGATGGAGTCGTTCAGCCTAAGTCCAGTGCATATTCTGAAGATAAGTGGCTTCCTGAAAACGTCGTCGAGATCACAGAACCTGCAACTCTTCGCGATGTCCGCTTTGTCGTCGTCAGTGTTTCGCCGGTGCAGTACAATCCGGCCCGCAATGAGATTCGAGTCTATGACAATATCGAGTGCGTCGTCGAAAATACCGGCGGTCAAGGCCCTAACGAAATCCATGTCAGTCCCCGCTCGATTTCGCCGGGATTCAAGAAACTGTATGAAACTTTCGAGAATTTCAGAGGCAGCTCGCTGGACGAATTACCCGTATTCCCCGGTTCCTATTTGGTAATCAGTACGAATGACGCCATCATTCTAAGTCAGGCGCAGTTGCTTGTCGATTGGTATACGAGAAAAGGACTGAACGCTTACAATCTGACGATTCCATTAAATGAATCGGCAAACGACGTTCGCACCCTGATTAACAACGAATATAACAACGGCAACGGCGAACTCGAATTTGTCTGTCTATTAGGAGATCCTTCGGCAAGCACTTCGAGCGCGTATTATCTCCCGACACACGAAATTTACCTTGTTGAAGAGTATGATAACTTTTTTGCAACTCTGAACTCCGGAGGCGGAGAGAATCCCGATCCGGTGCCTGATCTTGCTGTGGGACGAATCTCGGTTCAAAGCAGCAGCGACCTTGCCCCCTGTGTCAAAAAGTCAATCAACTACAAGAAAACGCCCTATACAGGGGATTCAGACTGGTTTACGACCGCATACTGCGCAGCGCACACCGGCCATGTGCATTCTAACATCTCGACCAAGGAGTACACTCGTCAGATTATGCTGCAGAACGGAATCACCTGTCCTCCGGTCGAGCATTTCCCCAGCGACATCGACGCCACTGACATAAATTCAATCCTGAATACGCAAATCTCGGTCTTTAATCATCGCATGTCCTGGCTCTACGAGATGTACAACAGCGCCTTGAACTCCGCTCCCAGCAATATTGCGCTTCCATTTGTAATCTCCTTCACATGCGGAACCGGTAATTTCGCATCATCCGGCGATGCATTGTCCGAAGAATGGCTGCACCCTTCGGGGCAATCTACTTCAAACCTGAAGGGAGCAATCGGCTGTGTCGGACTCTACGGTTCCGGAACTCACGTTCCATATAACAACATCGTTGATGCAGGATCAATGTACGGCATCTATGCTTTAGGTATCGAAGAACAGGGTCTTATCAATATTGCGGGGAAACTCGAGTTGTATAAGAACTATCAGAACTTCCTTCCCAGCTCAGTTGAGGATTTCTGCTGGTGGGCAAACCTGATAGGGGATCCCGCCGTGCAGATTTGGCGCAAGCAACCGGTGACTCCGATTGTCAATATGCCCAGCACAATTGCTCTAAACACCAATAATGTGACGCTGGAGTTGCTGACGCCGACCAGTAATCCGATTGAAGGCGCTTTGATCTGTTTCGTGAAGGATTACAGCGGTTCCGAAACATTCTCGCGCGGTTATACGGATGCGAACGGTCTTGTGAACCTGCCGATTACCACTACTTCCACTGGCTATCTTCAGGTGACCGTTACGAAGGACGACGTTATGACCATTGTTGATTCGATTCAAGTGGTCAGCACGGCAGCGTCACTTGCTCTGAACAGTGTTTCCATCGATGACGATAACAGCGGCGGGACATCCGGCAATAATGACGATATCCCCAATCCGGGCGAAATCATTGATTTGAATATTCGTCTGAAAAACGCTGGGACTTCAGCCACCTGCACAGGCATTTCCGGAATACTGACGACAGAAGCGGCCGGTGTCACGATCATTGAAAGTACGCGCGACTACCCGGACATTGCATACGGCGAAAACGCCTATCCAACCTCTCCCTACCGCATTCAGGTTTCTTCAGTTTTCAACGGTGAACCGATTACGTTATTTCTGGAAACAACTTCGTCCGCCGGAATGCAGTCGATTCGCGTAGATATGACACCCTCTGCCGCCGATGTCGCCTATATCAGCAGCGCCTTCTTCGGACCGGGCAACAATCTGAATCCGGGAGAATCGGGTCCTTTCCAAGTTACATTCCAGAATAGCGGTGACGAGACTCTTGTCAATGCCTCCGGTTTGCTGCGCTCGCTTGATGCGCGAGTAACCGTCACTGATCAGTTCGGTGATTACGGCAACGTTTCGAGTTCATCAAATGCCACGAATTCAGTCGACCGTTTTGAAATCTCGATCAGCTCGGGCATGTTTAACGGACATCAGACTGAAATGGAATTGGTAATCACAGATGACAACGGCTTCCGCGACAGCACCCGTTTCCACATTACCATCGGTTCGATCAGCAGCACAAGCCCCTCCGGTCCCGACGCGTATGGCTACTATGCTTTCGATAACACCGAGACTTCACCCCCCACAGCTCCCTGCACTTATGAATGGATTGAGATCTGCCCGTCATTGGGAGGCAGCGGGACTTCCATGGGTTTCAATGATCAAGTGGAAGATGGAGACCAGAGTTCTGTTGTTACTCTGCCGTTCAGTTTTCAATTCTATGGCAATACGTTCTCGCAGATTACTATATGTACAAACGGTTGGATCGCTTTCGGCAGTTATCCGACGATTGACGACTTCAGAAACTACCGTATGGGCACACCGCTTGGACCACCCAATCAGGTCGCCGCATTCTGGGATGATTTGGAGGTTTTTGGAACATCGAATAATGTTTACAGATATCACGATTCAGCCGACCATCGCTACATAATCGAGTGGCGCGCGAGAACACTCTGGTCAGACGCCAATGAGTTTTTTCAGATTATTCTATATGATCCCAATTACTACCCATCCACAAGCGGCGACGGCAAGATTAAAGTCCAATATCACACGTTTAATCTGACCGCTAACAGCGCTACAAACGACAACAGCTATTTCTCCGTAGGCATTCAGAATCAGGATCATTCCATCGGTCTTGACTATGCCTTCTGGAGCTCCTACGGACCGGGCGCCGCATCTCTGGCCGCTGGACGAGCGATTATGTTCACCACGGACGCAACGGGCCAGTTGAATCCTGCAATCGAACTTAACGATCCTAACGGCGGAGAGAACTGGTATGTCGGACTGTCACGGAATATCCTCTGGCAAACAACTGCCGTCACCGGAGACATTGACATTGAATTGAATCGAGGCTATCCCGGAGGCCCGTGGGAATCGGTTGTTTCCGAAACCGACAATGACGGGACATACGCCTGGACTATCGATGCGCCAGAGACTTCGACCGCCCGTATTCGAGTGCTGAGTCATGATAATCCCAGTGTCGGCGATACCTCCGATGCAAACTTCAATCTGCTGCTGCCCTCACTGACCATAACGTCTCCGAATGGAGGAGAGATTCTCAATACCGGCGAAACATATGATATCATGTGGAGCGGTTCCGGACTCGCGAGTGTTACGGTTGAGATCAATCGCAACTATCCTTCCGAAAACTGGGAACTGATCACAGCGTCCGCTGAAGGCAGATACGAGTGGACAGCAACCGGTCCTCCGACAGGCAACGCCAGAATTCGAGTGACATCGAATACCGTGCCGACAGTTTTCGATATCACCGACGGCAGTTTTGTAATCGGACTGCCGCCGGTTGTCTCGCATCAGAAACTGTCCGATCAATCAATCGGCACTGCCACTCTCGTCGCCAATATCGTCGATGATGCCGCCGGGATCAATGCAACATTGTATTATCGCGAAATCGGAGCAACGAGCTATAGCTCAACATCCTTCATTGAAAGCGCATACCCGGACGACTATACCGCATCGTTCAATGTTCCGCTGCCCGGCGAATACGAGTACTATATTCAAACCGTTGACGCTCAAGGCTTCGTCGTCCGGACTCCGGAAACCGGCACATTGAGCTTCGATGCGGGCGACTCATGCACCGAATGGCTGTCGCATGACGACGGTGTCTCGGAAAGCTATCAATGGGCGAATGGACCGCATTTCCAATGGGCTGTCTATTTCGATCCGGGAAGCTATCCTTATACTATCTGCAGCGGGTGCTATGCGATCAATCCGGTCAATCCAACCGCTTTGCACGGACCGATTCTCTTCTCTATTCTGCTCGCGGACGGCCCCCTCAATGAACCGGGCACCGTGATATTCCAGGATACAACCGGGTCGGTAAACGCCGCCGGTGGGCTGCCTTCAGGAGCCGCATGGACTGATGTCGTCGTAAGCGGTGAAACGGACATCATCGCGACAGGTCCATTCTATGTCAGTGTAATGAACTTCTATCCGGCTGACGGCGCCGTCGCTTTCGCCTTGGATACAAACTCTCCTTCCGATCATTCGTATATCTTCGATCCATGCGATGACGTTTGGATGAACGAGAGCGAAACTCATCTGAACACTCGCTATGGCAACCGGATGATTCGAGTCGCCGGATTCGGTTTACAGCCTCCCCTCATCGTCATCCAGCGTGAAAACGACGGCGTCAAGCTGAGTTGGAATACGACCGGAGCCCCTTATTACAGAATTTATTCATCTGCAAACGCTGACGGACCGTTTGACACATTCGTTGGCTCGACAGATGAACTGGAATTCATCGACGCGGGTGTTCTTGCTACAGATGAAATCCTCTTCTATCAAGTGCTTTCATCGACAACTCCTTAGCAATGCTCATTAATCTCCAAACGAAAGAGACCGGTCAACATTGACCGGTCTCTTCTCTTTGTAGCGGGGGTAGGATTCGAACCTACGACCTTTGGGTTATGAGCCCAACGAGCTACCAGGCTGCTCCACCCCGCATCGTAGTATCAATATAAGGATTTACCCGTTGCTTGTCAAGTCAACGCTATTTCTGTTCGTCCTGTGCATTACCTTGCGGAATTGAAACCAGCAAGGCCTCTGTCTGCATCGGTGTACTCGCCAAGACGCGCACGATAACTCCATCAATTTCAAACTGTTCTCCCGGAGTAGGGATTCCTCCCTTGATCGAAGTCACCCATCCTGACAATGTCGAGAAATCTCCTTCGGGAAATCTCCAATGCGCAATCGACGCCAACTCATCGCGACTGACAGAACCCGTCGTCAGAAATTTCCCCGGCGCGATTCGCTTTATTGTTGAGCGATGCGCCTCCCAGGCTTCACCAACCGGTCCCACAAGTGCGCTGATGATATCTTTTAGTCCAACAATACCGTCCGTTCCGCCGTGCTCGTCGACGACAATCGCAACTCGCAGTTCATTAAACTTGAACTGTTCGAGTTGATCGACGATCCGTTTTGACTCCGGAATCGCCGGAAGCGGTTGGATTATTTCTGAAATCGATTCGCGTTTTCTTAAGAGATCCCGTGAATGAATGCATCCTGTGATATGATCCAAATCGATTTCATACACCGGCAGAACATTGTGACGGCTTTCTTCAAAAACCTTGACAGCTTCCTCGACCGTGGCATCGTGTTTGATCGCAATCATCTTCGTTCGCGGAGTCATCACTTCGCGCACACGAATATCCCGGGCATTCAAGTATCGCAGCAGCAACTCGCCCTCCCGTTCATTGAGCGCTCCCTCTGCTTCCGCTTCGGATAAGATCTGGTCAATTTCAGAGCGAAGGTTTATCCTTTTATCCTTCGATTTGTGATCCGTTCGCGGCAGACGACCCGCAATATGCACGACCGGCCGCAAACACCAGCGAAACGGATAAAACAGAATATGAGAAACAAAGAGCGGATAGGAACCGATTCGCACGAGCAGATTTGCCGAGCTGTATGCAAACAGTTTCGGAATGATTTCAGCAAAGAGCAGGATAAAAAGCGGAGAAGCAACCATCACTGCGATGGAAGAAATCCCTGCTTTTTCCGCCCAGATTACGACTAAAGTCGCAAAAGCAACATTGGAAAGGTTTGTCCCGATGAGGGATGTCATCAGAAATCTGTCCGATTTCACGGACAGGAACTCCAGCGCGCGGATGCCGATTCGACCTGATTTTTTCCATCCTTCCAGAATGATCTTATCGAACGATGTATAGGCAATCTCCATCCCTGAATAAAAAACACTCAGCAGAAAGCAGAGAATCGTCCAAATCAGGATATCCACTGGCCCGCCTCCACTATCTGAATCCGGCCGGAAGAACCATCGATTAACCGCTGTTTAAATTTAGCTATTTCGTGCCTGCGAATCTTGATCGTGAAAACAACATTATCTATTGATTCGCACGGTTCCACGAGCGCCGAATGCTGGGCAGACCAATGATATACAAGTCCCTGGTCTTCAAAGGAAGCAACCACATTGAGAACGGCGAGAACAGTGCGAGTAATGCGCTCGCTCGCATCAAGCGCAAGCGCGGCGCATTCACCGTAAGCCCGTCCCAGATTGCCGGTTCCCAGTTTAGTGCCGCCGTAATATCGAGTGACGATCACGCCGCAGTCGGTTAGTTGATGGGATTGGATTTCTCGTAAAATCGGCAATCCGGCAGTTCCGTGCGGTTCACCGGCATCGCTGGATTTCTCCCGCAGATCGGCGCCGTGACCCAATCGATACGCAAAACACCAGTGAGTCGCATCGTAATAACGTTTGCGTTCCGCTTCGAGACTTTGTCCGAAGTCGTCGAGGGACGAGCACGGGAAAGCAACTCCCAGAAACCGTGAAGCCATCACACGCGTCTGCGATTCACCTGCTGTCCTAATGGTTAAAAACTCGTCCTCTTCCATTTATCCGATTTGTTACTTGCGATTCGCTATGACCGTTGCCTGCGCGGCTGCTAAGCGGGCAATCGGAACACGAAACGGACTGCACGAGACGTAATCAAGCCCGATTCTGTCAAAGAAATGAACCGAAGCCGGATCACCGCCGTGCTCACCGCAGATGCCAACCTTCAGGTCCGGTCTGCTCGACCGACCTCGTTCAAATCCCATTCTTACGAGTTGACCGACTCCAAGCTGATCAATGCTCTCGAAAGGATCATGCAGCAGCAGGCTGTTCGCCACATAATAAGGCAGGAAGCGACCGGAGTCGTCCCGCGACAGACCCATACAGGTTTGAGTTAAGTCGTTCGTGCCGAAGCTGAAGAACTCCGCGTACTTGGCGATTTCATTCGCGACCAATGCGGCGCGGGGCAATTCGATCATCGTGCCGACAAGAAAGTTCAGCCTCTGTCCAGTTTCTCGCATAACGTCCGCCGCAACACGGCGAACCACTGCGGCCTGCGCTTTGAATTCTCGCGACGTCATAATAAGCGGAATCATGACTTCGGGATAAACTCCTATCCCCTCCTTCTGGACAGCGGCGGCTGCTTCAAAAATCGCCTGCGACTGCATCTCGGTAATCTCAGGATATAAGATCCCAAGACGGCAGCCGCGATGACCAAGCATCGGATTGCTCTCGGATAATTCCTCGACTTTATCACGAACTTCCTCGAAGGTTATCCCCATCGTTTCCGCGAGCTCGCGCTGAGCTTCCTCTTCATGCGGCAGGAATTCATGGAGCGGCGGATCAAGCAGGCGAATGGTAACGGGCTTGCCATTCATGACCCGGAAAATTCCTTCAAAGTCCTCACGCTGGTAAGGCTTGACCTTGCTCAATGCTTGCTTGCGATCTTCAAGATCATCGGCAAGAATCATCTCGCGGACGGCGTCAATACGGTCTCCCTCGAAGAACATGTGTTCGGTTCTTGTCAAACCGATGCCTTCGGCACCGAACGCGACGGCGTTGATGCATTGATCAGGCTGATCAGCGTTGGTGCGGATCTTCATTCTTCGGCGTTCATCCGCCCATTGCATTAGTCTGGCATAGAGCCGGTAAGTCGGAGCATCCATCGGATCCAGAGTGCGATCAAGGAGAACTTGAATAACCTCAGAAGGTCTGGTCGGGATTTTTCCGAAATAGACGTTGCCGGTCGAACCACTCAGAGAAATCCAATCGCCTTTCCTAATCGAGCGCTTACCGACAGTGATTGTTTCCGCCGTATAGTCGATATCGAGCGCTTCACATCCCGCTACACAGACGCGTCCCATTTGCCGGGCGACGAGCGCCGCATGCGATGTCATCCCGCCGCGCTGCGTCAGAATACCCTTTGCGGCTTCCATGCCGCGAATATCTTCAGGAGATGTTTCGATCCGCACCAGAATAACTGGATCGCCTGTTGCCGCCATTTCGACCGCGTCGTCGGCGTGAAATACCACCCGCCCGGTCGCGGCTCCGGGACCGGCATTCAATCCGCGCGCGGCCGGAGTGTGCTTCTTCAACTCGTTTTTGTCGAATATCGGACGCAGCAGCTGATTGAGCATATTGGGCTCAACCCGCAGAATCGCTTCATCTTCCGTGATGAGTTTTTCCTCGACCATCTCGACTGCGTTCCTGATCGCGGCCATGCCGGTTCGCTTGCCGACGCGACATTGCAGCATCCAGAGTTTGTCGTTCTGAATCGTGAACTCGATATCCATCATATCGCGATAGTGAGCTTCGAGCCGGTCGGAAATTTCAAGCAGCTGTTTTGTCGCATCCGGCATGTACTCTTCAAGTGAAGGATATTGATCCTTCCGATCATCCTCGGAAATGCCGTGATTCCTTGCCCATTCCTGCGATGCCTTCCGCATAACTTGCTGAGGTGTGCGAATACCCGCCACAACATCTTCGCCCTGAGCATTCACCAGATACTCACCATAAAACACCTTTTCTCCGCTGGCCGGATCACGGGTAAAAGCGACGCCTGTGGCGCAGTCTTTACCCAAGTTACCAAATACCATCGCCTGCACATTGACTGCCGTTCCCCATTCAGCGGGAATTCTATTCAGTTGCCGATAGACAATAGCGCGGTCATTCATCCATGATCCGAAGACGGCCGAAATAGCTCCCGCCAGTTGTTCGCGAGGATCATCGGGGAATTCGAGACCCAAGCGGCCCCTAATTAGCGCTTTGAATTCCGCGACTAACTCTTTCAGAGCATCCGCGCTGAGTTCAGAATCGTACTTAACTCCGGTGGTTTTCTTTTTGGCGTCCAGCAGTTCCTCGAAAGGATCCTCTTTCTCCTTGGATTCCGGTTTTAAACCAAGCACCACATCGCCGTACATCGCAACAAAACGACGGTATGAATCGTAAGCAAAGCGCGGGTCGCCACTCTGCTCGATCAAGCCCGTCACGGTTTCGTCGTTTAAGCCAAGATTCAGAATCGTATCCATCATCCCCGGCATGGAAGCTGGCGCACCGCTTCGCACCGACAGCAACAGCGGATTCTTTTTATCGCCGAAGCCTGTTTTGCTGACAGATTCGACGAATCGAATGCCGGAGTCAATCTGGCTTTGCAGGGTATCCGGATAAGTCCGCTTGTGAGCGTAATAGTAGCTGCAAACTTCGGTTGTAATCGTGAAGCCGGGGGGCACAGGCATCCCGAGATGATTCATCGAGGCCAAATTCGCGCCCTTTCCGCCCAACAGCAGTTTCATGTCTTCACGACCCTCGGCGGAACCATTGCCGAAGGTGTAAACGTACTGACTCATTTCTTCGTTATTCTCCTAACGATAATTACTTCAATAAGACAGCTTTTTTCGTACTGATATGATTATTTGTTTTAAGGCTGTATAGATATATTCCCGAGGAGTATTCTCTGCCATCCCAGTGATAGTGATGAGTCCCGGGTGAAAGGCTGCCCAGTAATTTGCGGAAAACTTCCTGTCCCTGAATATTGTGAACAATCAGAGTTGCCTCCGATTGCACAGGTATGTCAAATTCAATCGTGGTTGACTGATTGAAGGGATTCGGGTAAATATTGCTGAATGCGAATTCCGTCGGAATTGCCTTGTCTTCGTCTTCGGCATTTATGATGTAACTATATGATACTGTTTTCAGAAGCCAGTTGTTCGGATCGAAAATAATAGTGTCTACACCGAACCAGTACGCAGCATCTTCGAAATCAATATCCTGGAAATCCATATCATGGATCCAAACAGTATCGATTCGTGTTTCGCCACCCCAATCAGTGCCTTCGATTTCAACCGGCATTCTAAAATAGGTTCCAATGGTTTGCGTCTGCCGCAATCTATGCCCCCAAATATCACCCTCCCAGGTATTCTCAACCTCGAAGCGTGGGTAGCCGGTTCCTGAGTACACCCACTGATCGAAGAACCATTGCAGACTCTCGCCGTAATGCTCTTCACACTTGGCCTGGAAATCCGCTGTGACAGCATTTCCATAAGCATGCTCCGCGCCATATTCGCGCAAAGACTGGAAGAATGAAGAATCTCCCATCACCCAACGGAGCATGTGCAGGACGCAACCTCCCTTTTCATAGACTACACTGCTCCAGTAGTCATCAGGATCATAGACCGTGAAGTTGGCCGCCCCGCGAGCGGCAGGCATCAGGTCATGAAGCATGTAATCAAGATATTCGTCACGTCCTCCGATAATCTCCATTCCCAACGCTTCACAATAGGAAGCGAAACCTTCATTCAGCCACATGTCTTTCCATTCCCCAAGCGTCACCCAATCGCCCCACCACATGTGAGACAACTCATGGAACAGTAATCCGTCGTAGGTATGATTCTGGACAACATAAGAATCGAAGTGTGAAACACTGGTCGCATGTTCCATATCACCATTGCGGCACATGTTGAATCCAAAAGCGTCAAAGGGATAGTCTCCGAACAGTTCCACAAAGCCATCGAGCACCGCAGGCACATTTAAAAAATGCTCCGGGGCTTGATTCACGCGGCTTGGATAGACGAAGTTCGCAATATAAGGATCCGATTCGCGCTGAACCATGATCTCATAGATCGAGACAGAAACGAACAGCAGATATGTCGAGACCGGCTGATCCATGCGGTAATGCCAGGTAATCGTAGTGTCATGAGGCTCAGACTCGACGAGCACTCCATTACTGAGAGCAGTTAAGCTGTCATCCGCCGTGATCCAAGTCTCCCACAACAGCTTGTCAGTCGGATCCGCATAGGATGGAATCCATGTGTGGTTCGCCGGCGGCGGTTCGAGGTCGAGACCGTCCCCCATAGAATAAACGATCGGAGGACGCCAGCCGGAGCGGGGATGCATGAAAATCCCTCCCCATGCGTCAATGATTTCCGGCTGACCATGATAGACCATGCGAATCTCGGTTGAGTCGCCGACAGCCAGAGGAGTCACAAGATAAATCTGCAGACTGTCGTCGCCTTCGACTTCAAAGCGATCAACTTGAGTGATATCCGACCAGATTGAGTCTATCGTCAAGGCACTCGAGAAACGAAAATCAAGGCGATTTAAGGGTATCTCATCGGCTCTCAGCTTGATTGTTACATCTCCCCACAGCTCGGAGTTATCAATATCAAAGGCGAGTGTGGCAGCAAGCTTGGTCACATCGAATTGATGAAGGCTGTCCTCATCCAGATTGGAGGGATACCGAACAGCATGTCGAAATGCGCTCCTGTCAACAACGCTGTCAGTCAGAAAAGAGTTCCGGGGAGCGGCCCAACTACAGGCAGCAACCAACGCAAATAAAATCAAGAGTTTTCTGTGCATGACGATACTCGCGATTATTTCTCTAAACGTCCAAAATACAAATATCTAAGTCTAAAGTCAACTCTGACAAAAAACAAACGGACGACCCCGTTGGATCGTCCGTTCACTTGCGCTATGCAGGTGCGCTACCGACTTAATCTGTTCTTTCGAACATTCCAGCGGATATCGGCAGCTCCTAAACTTGCCTGAGTCATCGTGGTCTGCGGACTCTCACCTTCATACCGTTTGGATTCTCGCATGACCGCAAAGACTTTATAGAATCGCTGATCCATCTTAAAGGATTCAGGATCAACATAACTGGTATCCTGCATCTCGACATACTCTGTGAAAGACTCCGCGGAGCTGACAGATGCCATATATACCCGATAAGAGAGCGCTTTCTCGATTGAGTTCCAGAACAGTTTCACCCCACCTTGATAAGGCCGAATTGTCAGACTGCTGATCGGGATCAGATCCTCGCGAAGGTCTCCGATGATCTGAATCTCCCCGATGCGCCAATACCAACCGCTATTGGTTTCGAACCGAAAAGCAACACGATCATCCCCTTCGATCCAATCGAGAATTTCGGTTATTTCAATCCCGTCCTCAAGAACCGGTGTTGATTCCTGCACTCGATGCCAGACGAGGTACGGGAAGGTTTTCCCGCCATCCTTGCTTCCCATGATGCGCGCGATGATTCCATGATCATCCATTCCGCTGCGCAAATAGTTCCAAAACTTCAAGCGAATACCGCTTAACATGGAGCAATCAACTATCTGTGTCGTGTAGGAGATCATTTCCTCCGAAGAAATACCGTGCAGCTCAAGCACCTCGCGTCCCTGATTATTCCTCGTGAATGCCCATGAGGCATCCTTCGGCTGGTGTATGCGGGGCTTGATGCTGTGCTGGAAACCGTAATATGTGTAAAGATCCAACGTGGAACTTGATTCGTATCGCACCCGGAATGTGTATTCCTCCGTGGCGCCCGCGTTGGCCGGATCCGCATTATCTGTGGATTCAATACGATAGTGAATCGTTGTGTTCCACGGCATTCCCGGAATCGCCCCGCGATACAATCCATCAACAAGATTCATCTGGGCGAAGGCTTCCGTCCCTTCGTTGACGCGGTATCTGATCATCACCGACGCGATTCCGCTTGCGTCCTGAACATCCGCAATCACGGGAATCGGCACATTACGGCGCAGAAAATCAGGCAGCGGAGTATGACGAATCACCGGCGGATAGATATCCACTCGCGATTCAATACCGAACCAGCCAAGCATGCCGGCGATGAGATGCACTCGAGTCGAAGGATAGGCGGCATCGTCGAGCAATCCAATCTCGATTGAGGAGCCAATCGTTCGATAAGTTTCTCCTGCATAGGCGACGCAGACTGCGTACGGATGAGTCTCCGAATCGTTGCGCAGAATCACCGTGGCTCCACTCACGGGCGAAATCTGGTCAATAAAACTATTCTCACCCGAATACTCGAAATGATAGTCCTGATAGGATGTTCCATACTCGCCTTTAATCGGACCCGCATTCGCGCTGCCGTCGCTCAGCCCTTCGATGTGGAAATACGGATGAAGCGCCGTTTCCGAATCATAACTCCAAACATCAGCCCCCTCCCAGTAGCAGCTGCCGCCGCCTTCCAGATACTCGGCGAGTCTCCCAGCTTCACTTTGCGGCAGCGCGCGAGCATTCGGACTGACTCCGCAAAAGATCCATACCGAGCGATAGCGGAACAGATTGTACGGCAGCGCTGTCACTCTCTCATACTCGATACCGAGTGCCGACAGACAGCTTTCAAGCGCGTCTATTTGCGCGGGATTCTCATCCAGTTCATAGAGCA
>JAHIZR010000362.1 GCA_018814465.1 bacterium
CAATTTAAGAATTCGCCGCCGCGGCAAGTCCGGTCGCGTGCTGATTCTGAGTGTGGAAGGTTCCGTGCAAACCTTGAAGCTCTTCGGCGAACTGCACATCCGCCGCGCCCTCGCCGAATCAACCATGCCCTCCTCCTTCTTCGTGGTGGACTATGAAGGCGGCAAGATCAAAGTCACCGGCGGCGGCTGGGGGCACGGTGTCGGCCTCTGCCAACTCGGCGCCGTCGCCATGGCCAACGACGGCAAAACCCTGAACGACATCCTCGCCTTCTACTACCCCGGCGCGGAGTTGAGTAAAGGATAGAAGAAACGACCCCCCCAAGCTTGTCATTCTGAACGAAGGCTTTGCGTAGTGAAGAATCTCCGCCCCCTTGCCGTGCTTTCATGATTCGTAGCCGCGCACGACAGTGCAATTAAACAACGCTATCATTCTTCATATTTAAACTTCATACCTTATAATTCATACCTTCCATGACCGTATCCATCGTCTTCTTCCTCATCGCTCTGATTATCTCGATCGGCTTTTTCGGCAAGTGGCTGTTCAAAGTCACGCGTGTCCCCGATGCGCTGCTGCTGATCGGAGCCGGCTTCGCGCTGCGTACCCTGACCGGCGTGGACAGCGAAATCTTCCAGCTCGCCGCGCCCTTCTTCGGCGCCTTTGCGTTGGTCGTAATTCTGTTTGAAGGCGGACTGCATCTCGAATTCCATCATCTATTGAAGAGCTGGAAGAACGCGCTGACTCTGATGTCGCTCGTCTTTACCGTGTCATTGGTGTTAGTGGCCGCGCTCATGCACATGGTCTTCCGCTACCCGCTGTTGAACGCCGCCGTGCTGGGCGCCGCTTTGGCCTGCACCAGCGCGGCGATTATTATCCCGCTGATTCGTGAAGTCAAGGTCAATCAGGAACTCAAAACGGTGCTCGAACTGGAGAGTTCGCTGTCGGACGCCTTCGCCGTGCTGATCACCGTAACGCTGCTTTCAATCGCGCTCGACAGCAATGCCAACTCACAGATCGGGATGCTGATTTTTTCTTCGCTGACCGGCTCGCTGATTATCGGCACGGTCGCCGGCTTTGCCTGGACGTGGCTGATGGGCAAATACCTCGGCGGACAGCAGCTCACCTACCTCATGACCTTCGCGGTGATGCTGCTGGTCTATGCGGTGTGTGAATTCGTGCACAGCTCCGGAGTCTTCGGCGTCTTCCTCTTCGGTCTGGCCTATTCCAACGGCCCGCACTTGCTGAGCCGCTTCTGGCCGAAGCCGCGCCAGAAACAGAAAGTCTGGGACGATACCGATACGGATGTCGACATTCGGAGCTTTCATGCCGAATTGACTTTTCTGGTGCGCACCTTCTTTTTTGTCTTTCTTGGATTGATTTTCGAACCCAAAGAGATCACTCTGATGCTGCTGACGCAGGCCGTCAGCATTTATATCATGATTCTCGCCGCGCGCTACATGGTCGTCAAAGTCATTCACCTGAAAGGCACCGCCTGGGAGCAGCGCCACTCAGCGAAAGTGCTTTTCTTGTTCATGCCGCGCGGTTTGGCCTCCGCCGTGCTCGCCACGCTGCCGATCCAGTACGGCCTGACCGGCACGGCGAGCTTCGTTAACATCACCGTGCTTATCATCCTGTTCACCAATCTCGCGATTACCTTCGGCGTCCGGCATATCGAGAAAGCAGCCCCTGATATAATCGAAAAAACAAACGACACGAAAGCAAAATCCGGCATAAAACCTAAATAGATAATCGTAACAAGTAAACTTGTCTTCAAGAGTCCTGATTTACTCGGAACTTGAATGAACAAGCGAGTTCGCAATACGTGTCATTCTGAAGGTTGTTGATCTTTCTTCTCCTCAACAACCTGAAGAATCACTAAAAGTCTCCAACTGAAAGACTTTAGGAGATACTTCACTGCGTAAAGCCTGCGTTCAGGATGGCACGATAAGATTTTCGCAACAACAAAGAATCCTTCTTCTCCGCCGAGGCGCCCGTCCCCGGGTGCCCGGAATACAACAAAGCTTATGAAAAAAATCGCAGTCTTAGGCCTCGGCATCATGGGGTCGCGCATGGCCGCCAACCTGCTTCAAGCGGGACATCAGGTCATCGTTTATAATCGAACCAAAGAACGCGCCGAATCATTGGTCAACGCGGGGACATTGTATGCCGCGACTCCCAGGAATGCCGCCGAACAAGCCGACATCATCATCAGTATCGTCAGCAATAATGAAGCATCACAGGCGATCTGGCTTGATGAGAATGCGGGTGCATTTTATGGACTATGTCGCGGTAAAATCGCGATTGAGTCCAGCACCCTGACACCGCAGCATGTTCGCGAGTTGGCAAATAAAATCACCGCCAGCGGCGCGAACTTTCTGGAAGCCCCCGTCGTCGGCTCCAAGCCGCATATCGAAAAAGGCGAACTGATTATTCTTGTCGGCGGCGATCCGGTGACCATGAATGAAGCCCGCTGCGCGCTCGAAGTAAATGCTTCGAAAATCTGTCATATGGGGCATGTCGGCTCCGCCGCCGCGATGAAACTCGCGATCAATGCGCTGATGGGGATTCAGGTCGCGGCTTATTCGGAGATGCTCGGCATGCTGACCAAGTCCGGCATCAACGAGAAGAAAGCGAGCGAACTGCTTTTATCATTGCCCGTGGCCAGTCCGGTCATTCAACGTTTCGCGCCGCTGATTCAGTCGCGTCTGTTCGCGCCCAACTTCCCCTTGAAACACGCCGGCAAGGATTTAGGCTACGCGCTGGAAGCCGCCACCGCCGTCGGCGCGCCCGCTCCCACGACCGCCGCCGTCAAAGAAATTTTCGCCAGCGCCGTCCGTCAGGATTTCGGCGACGACGACATCAGCGGGATCGCGCAACTGTTTCTGGATTGATGTTCAAGAAGTTCCGGTCTCCCCCCGTTCCATGGGGGGAATAAGGGGGGCGGCTTCTTCAAAACAATTAACTCTATGATCGATACTCACTGCCATCTGTACTGGGATTCCTTCCAGAACGATCTGCCCGAAGTCCTGCGGCGCGCGCGTGAAGCGGGAGTGGATCGCGCCATCACCATCGCCATCGACAAACCGACCGCGCTGCAATGCCTCGATCTGGTCGGAGATTATCCTGAACAATTGAAATGCGCCATCGGTGTGCATCCGTCCGAAACCGATAAAGTTACAGAAGATGATCTGTTGTGGCTGGAAGCCATGGCGGGCGATCCGGCGGTCGTCGCTATCGGCGAAATCGGGTTGGACATCTATCGCGGGGAAACGAATCTCAAACAACAAGAGAAGCTGTTCGAGCGTATGCTGCACCTCGCGCGCTTTACAGGCTTACCCGTCGTCATTCATCATCGCGCGGCCGGAGCGCGCACCATCGAAGTCATCAAGGCGGCGGGCAATACTAAGGGCGTGTTCCATTGTTTCTCGGAGGACTACGCCTACGCCAAACGCGTGCTCGATCAGGGATTTTTGATTTCTTTCACCGGCAATATTACCTATAAGAACTCGAAACTTCCCGTGCTCGCCGCGCAGCTCCCCTTGGACAGAATCCTGCTGGAAACCGATGCGCCCTTCATGGCCCCGCATCCCCATCGCGGCAAACGCTGCGAACCGAAACACATTGTTGATGTCGCGCAAAAGCTTGCCGAAATCCACAACACCTCGCTCGACCGCGTCGCCGATATCACCACCCGCGGCGCCGAAGAGTTGTTCAATCTGTAAATCCTTCCCGCGATAAATATGGTCCGCCGAGCCGGACTAAGCAGCCATTCCCGCCGTGTTGGTTGCTCGCAGCCGCCCGGTTGAGCAGCAAAAAAGCCGCGACATCATCGCGGCTTTCATCATGGCTCGCCGAGCC
>JAHIZR010000363.1 GCA_018814465.1 bacterium
ATTCCGGTTTCGTCCGTTCCATCGGAACATTCCAGGTTGCGGCTTCAGGATCACAGGGATACACCAGCCATGCCCGGTCACAATCAAAGACCAACAGCACAGTGTCGAGAACATTTCTCATCATCTGCTCAAAATCATTCGTTCTCTGTATAGCCCTGTTGATCAGATCCATGCTTTCCATAAAGCGAAGCTGTGTCTGACGCTCACTCTCGAGCAATTTACGCTCGCTGATGTCGCGAGCTATTGCGAGATTATAAGCGTGCCCGGCGTGCTCAATATAGTTGGCACTGATCTCCACAGGGATAGAGGTGCCATCTTTGGCGTGATGTATGGTTTCTATAGTAACCTTACCCTTTTCCCTCAAGCTATTCCAGTGTTCTCGCCACCACTCATTGTCAGTATTAGGGTCAATATCAGGAACCTTCAAATGCAGAAGATCCTCCCGCGAGTACCCCAGCATTCTGCATACTTCTTCGTTCACATAGGAGAAGCCGGCATCCTCGTTGACAAGAAAAGCCGCCTCGTGCATATTGTCGAGTGCAAAATTCAGAAGGGTAAGTTGACTTTCCGCGTGTCTGCGCTCTGTTATGTTTTCGACTACAGCAAGAATCCTGGGTATTGATCCGTCTTTGGCAACTAATGGAACTGTACGATACAACTGATGCTGATTGTTGATATCAAGTTCGAATGATTGCTGATTGCCCGCGAATGTCTTAAGGTAGTGCTCGCGGACAAGCGGCGTTTGATCACCAAATACATCTTCCAACTTCGATCCAACAAACTGATCCGGATTCAGATTTTGCTTTTTTAGCTCCTGCCCTGATGTATAACCGATGGTCAAATCTTCTTCTATAATTGACAGGTAAGAATTAGGATAGTTTTCGGCGATAGTGCGCAATAACGCTTCGTTCTCCTGTAATGCCTCGTTCGCTATCACGTGTTCGAGTTCAGCCGCTGTGCGACTCGCGAATAACTTTACAATCGCCAAGACGATATCCTCATTCTCGATGGGTTTTCGATCGAGCAATACCAAGATGCCGATTGGTTTCCCGTGAGAGTCATTTAGCGGAATTCCCACATAGCTTTGTATACTCATGTTCTGCAAGAGTATATCATCAGGAAATAGTGCTTGTACGTTCCTCGGAATACAACATAGGTTTTTACCGATGACATTTTCACATGGAGTTCCGGTCAAATCATATTCAAAGTTCTCCATTACTCCATCTTCGTTTGTCACAGCGACAGTTCGCACGGATTTCCCTTCCGGCAACACCAACCGTCCTATAATTGCAACCGCCATGTTTAATCTGTCTGTGAGATACCGAGTAATAGCATTGAAAAATAATTCACCTTTCACAGAACCAAAAGTCTCTGCTATATCATACAATACACTTTCAATCTTATTATCAAGAAAATCGTCTTTATCAGTGTTCTTTTTGTTTTTGGCTTGAGTTAGATTATATTTGGATTCAATCGAGGCTTCGCTCACTCTGGATTCAGATACTGTCTTACGATTTCGAATGCTTTCAGAGTGCCGAAGTGCTTTGATTTCTTGACCAATACCAACAATGAGGCACTTAGTCTTGACTAAATGAGGGATAAGTGTCCATTTGACGGCGTATTCTCTGCCATTATTGCATGAGCCTGATTGCTCACAGATAAATTCATAGGCTTCGAGATTCGCTTTTTCATTATCTCGGGCAGATGCCCGCAGCCGATCAGCATTTTCAGCGAATAATATTCCTAAGTTGCCTACTTTCCGGCCAATCGCCTCATTCTTGGAATAACCAAATATCCTCTCTGCAAGCCGATTCCAGACAACGATGTAATCCTCGTCGTCAATACCGACAAGTATATCTGAGGATATATCGGCTATCTTGGAAAGTAACCCTTTGTCGATCTCTAATACCATTTTCATAATCTCTCTCCGTAAACTAATATGAATAATCAGTTACGATTGAGCTGTATAATCTGCTATTCATTAACTGTGCATTAGTACAAGATAGTTGATATTGCATTATGTTCAAGCTCACAATCATAATATCTGGACTTTGTCATGCTTTCCATGCTTGATAGAAGCTTACGCGGTAATTTCCTTGGGAAAATTGTGCCAAATCTGGCACAAGAAGAAGATAACCGAGTAGCTTGCGCAAATGGGAATTCTCGCAAAATCAACAGATGCTTTTCTTTTTTTTGCAAAAGGATGACAAGACATGCTTATTCATCAATGCCGAGTCTTGGTACTATAAAATCACCACCAGAACTGATTGCAATACTGTCCAAGCCGCTTCAGTTGATCTATGCCAAAAAGCTATATCAGCCGCAAAGTCATCGAATAGGAATCTCGGTTCATGCTTCCCAGGCAGTAGCATTAACAATGACCAACTTCTTCCTTTGCTCAAATCTGTCCCTAAACTGTCCCTAATCACTCGTAAGTAAATAAAATACAACATTCTACCATTTCCTCTTAATCAATTGGTTCGGGATTCGAGTCCCTGTGGGTGTACCAAGAGAAAACCCTGTAAGTTAAATACTTATAGGGTTTCTTTTCTCTGCTAATATGCGATTCAATAGTCTAAGCAAGACTCCTTTATTATAAAGACCGCCCCTAAAACATCTGCGACGTTTCGCAAGATGTGATAAAACAATCCCCCTGAATCATAATCTCAAATCAGCGTCATAGAATAATCTGGCTCCGAGAGTTTACCGTTTGCAATAAGGGCTTAACGAGCGGTGAAGTTCCATAACTATAGACCAAATCACACCCTTATCCCATATCGCAAAATGTGTTATTTGTTCTAAAGATGAACAGATCGCTCCTCTCACTTCTGCAACATGCAAGCTATGTAACATTGAATGCCGTAGGGCTTTTAATTGGCTGTCCGACAAGCGAGCATATCGCATCGCTGGTCTAAATACGCCTTATTGGCAGAGAGAAACACTGTATACTGTTTATCAATATTTGACGTACAAAGGACATCGATTATTCCATGGCTCTTTCGGCATCTAAATACTAGCCTAAGCATAGGGTACTTTATGTAGGCAACGACTGCCTGTACTATGAAAACGCCGACGTTATCAATATATGAAGTTTAGAGTAACTGATTAATTATTCTGAACCGAATCGTAAAGATTGCAGGAAAGAATGATATGACAATCCTCCGCTTGCCGGGGTATAGCAATTGCATATACAGAAACAACCTTTGTTCTTTTCACCATTCAGTATTCCGTGCCACAACCAGTCGGTCAAAAGGAGGACCGAAACTATGAACATCGAAAGCATCGGTACCACAACGTACGATTTGGAAGCGATGCGCAACCGCTTCCTGCAATTCCGAAATGGAGAGTCAACCCTCTCCAAAGATGATCTGAGTCAGATAGCGTCGCAATCCAAAGGTACCCAAAAAAACGCGACGGATCCGCTTCAGACGCTCATCAGCAACTTCGAGTCGATTGATCTCGATGGCAACGGCATGAGTTTGGGTGAACTCCAAGACTACGTCGAGTCGAACGATCTGAACCTCGCCGCCGATAGAAAGACTTCACACAGACCTGATGGTCCGCCACCCGCACCAAAGAGTCTCACTAAAGATGATCTGAACCAGATGATCGACGAGATTGCCTTGAAGAACGGTCAGGCACCTGAAGATTTGCAGGCACTGCATGATTCGTTCGACACTGCGGACTCCGATCAGGACGGAACAATCAGTCAGGATGAGTTCGGTGAGTTCATGTCTTCACAGGGCTTTACTGCGCCAGTCGGAGGCATGCCGCCGCATGGTGGAATGATGCCGCCGATCTCAGACGTTAAGACGACCGTTGACGAAAGCACCGAAGTAAGCGAGACGGATCCGATTCAGATCTTGCTGAACAATTTCAAGGAGGTTGACGTCGATGGCAATGGCATCAGCATCGAAGAACTTCAAGCTTATGCTGACAGTCTGGTCTTGAATACCACCGCTGTCAACAAGGAGCCCACACAAGGTTCGAGCAGTCCCCCGCCTGAGCCGAAGGATCTGACGAAGGACGATTTAAACCAGATGATCAGCGACATCACGTCGAAAAAAGGTCAGGTCCCCAGCGAACTCCAGAGCATGCTGGACTCCTTCGACTCCGCGGATACGAATCAGGACGGCGTGATCAGTCCGGATGAGTTTGAAGCCTATATATCTTCGCAAAGTCTGGCTGCTCCGAATGACGGATTGCCGCCTGTGGAAATGAGGTCTGAATCTGATGCGAACGCGGACAAGAACTCTGCTTCGGCGGATGAAAACAGCATTGATGAAGAAACACGGGCGCTGCTGCGAATGATACAGAAAAGACTGCTCGCGGCCTATTCCGCCTATTCGAATATTTCAGCATCAACCGCGGCGGTCGATCTGACGACTTGAAAGACGCATGGTTTGCTCGATCCGTCGGTTCCGGGCCAAAAACGGCTGCTTCAAAAGCATACTCAGACTGAGTGGTGAAGAGAACCGCTACGATGCGGAAGGCGAGTCTGGTATCTTTCGGAGACCGTTGCCTAGGCGGACAGCATCGGACAAACATCAGATTACAAAAACCGAAGCCCCGACTACCTCTCAGCAATCAGGGCCCGGTCAGTATACTGAAGTGACGGAAGCGTTCCAATAGTTTTCATGGTTCGCGTCGCCTGCTCCAGTGCCATAAAAAGTAACTAACTTATAACTTCCCGTAGATATCACTGCTTCTTCCCGCGATTGCTTCCTCCTTCGGGTTCTCTCCCCAAATCCTCAACCCGAGAAAATTCCCAGTCCACCGACAACAGAGCGAAAACAGCACTTCAATTACAAGCAACCTCTCTTTTCCCGCACGTTTACTTATTGGACGATACATCGGCAGTAGCTATTCCATGAATGCATGAGAGAATTCGTCTGCTCCTTTGGATAATCGGGTAGTATCGTTTACGTGTGGTTGTATGATTCAAGTACGGTCAGGCACCTTGCTGGATTTGTCATTTATGATAGCGCTTCCGAAGAGCAGCAATGGCAATGCAGCAGTCTTTCCGTGGCGAAACATGAAAAGCTTCATTTCAAATCTTTCCTTGAACTGTTCTCAATTCTTCGTAAATCAATAAATTACAACACCCCGCCATTTTCTCCTAATCAATTGGTCTGGGATTCGAGTCTCCCTGGTTCCAACGAGAGAGCCCTGCAAGTTAATTACTTACAGGGCTTCCTTTTTCTGTTGATCAACTGAGCTATTAGTGCTTGGTATTATTCTGAAGTATCACCTGCTGTATGGGTTGTCCGATCTGTCTTCAAGACAATACCCATACATCCCTGTCCAATCTTCAGGCACATTTAAAGGGCTCAGGAAAGATCCCGAGCCCTTCACTGAAATATTCGATCTGGGATTGAAAAACGGTCTGACTTGTTTACTCACTCGCTGAAACCGCCAAACATTCTATTCCAGTTCCGAGATTTTCAGCCAATGAATGTCTCCGCGCATGTGGTACTGATAACGATCCTGATTATAGTTGTGCGCACCGATTGTCATGTTGAAGCCGTTAGTAATACTATTGTAGGGCTGATTTCCTATCGCTACAATATTGCCATTCACCAGAATCATTGACTCCGGACCTCTGATGACTGCTGTCACGAGGAATGGCTCATTCAGCGGCACCAGAAATTCGGGGATATTCTGCGCCCGGAGCGTCTGCCAGTTGTTTATTGATTCATCCCATACCTGGGACAGCACTCGGCCACCCACGTCGATTCGCAGTCCGAATCCTTGGAACCACTGAGCATAGCGATGGCATGAGAAGATGTAGTAGGAGCCGGTTTGAATGATTGGGTACTCCTCGATCGTCACACATGCCTCTACTTGAAGCGGTTGTCCGTAGAACTGGAAATCGTTATCCAGAGTAACGTAGTCGCCATAGCCAAAATGCAAACCCGCATTTCCGGACGGTCCGGTTATCCACTCCGCTCCGACGATCTCGCCATCATTTCCCTGAGCCAGATCGACCGTGATCAGACCGGTTCCTTCATCCATTGGCCAGCAGCCGATGTCCTGCCCGAGCAGCATTGTGTTAGCAGGAAGACCCCGGACATGAATGAACACAGCCTGCCCATCCTCTCCTTGGTGAGGATTGAAACTATATGTAGTTTCGTGGGTTGGTGAACCCAGTCGTGTCCAATTAGCGGGCGAATCGTTTTCATAATTCCAGTACAACTGATAGAAATTCGCTTCGGGCAAAGGACTCCAGTTCGCTACTAACATACCGGATGAAGTTGTCCGGATCGTTGCATCGAGAATCGGAGCGTCACCGAAGGCGTATCCGATCATAGTTTCACCGGTATTGCACCTCGGACCGCCGCACTCATCTTCAACCGGCGGTTCTCCGCAGTTCTCGATAATGTCCGTAATGGCTTCGCCGGTTCCGGATCCATTTGCGTTAACGCGTGTATAATGCCCGCCGGTCGTGGTGGCGTAGTCCGTCATAATCGTTTCGATCGTCGTTTCGAACGGTCCGCTAAAATACGTCGGAACAAAGATAGGTGTAATCAGAA
>JAHIZR010000364.1 GCA_018814465.1 bacterium
AGCAGAATGGTCCGTCAAAATTGCTCCACGTGGAACAGGGTGCTATATAATAATATACCGAATAACTCTTTGCTAATAAAGGCGAAGAAGAAATGAGTTTAGACTCTTTTTAACGGGATCGGAGAGTCGTCTTTATTTCTGCTGTAGTACACACAAATACAATAATAACTAATAGATGAAAAATTATTGAGTATATAGTTTAAGATTCCGGGCACCCGGGGACGGGCGCCTCGGCGGAAGAGAGTGGTACTTGTGATCAACCACGCGCGGCATCCACAATATCGTTATACCCATACAATCGCAGTGTGTGCTCTGCGGCATACTGTATTTCGATAGAGCAATCCGATTTTAGCAGACTCAAGTATATGTTTAAGGCTTTCTGTCTATCTTTCAGCGTTTTAACCGTTTTTCGCTCAGAACAATAGCGTGCTACTCCAACAATTCCCATAATCTCACGCCCAAGAAGTCTGTTTCCGCACTGTTTCTCGAACAGTACCTGCTTATCCGCAAGGTTCATTAATATAATGCGACTATTCCTTATGAAACCTGATTCCAATTCGATTTGATGCCAAATCTCTGAACCAATATGGTAACACTCAAGTACGTTTTGATCGCCCTTAAGTAGCAAGTCAATTGTCCTTGTTGGAATGCTGTATGTCTTAGTAGTTTTCATGAATCCTCCTGATTTATGATATCCGCCGAGGCGCCCGTCCCCGGGTGCCCGGAATCTTAAATCTGCATTAACGTTACAATCCCCGACTCGCCAAGAAGCAACTGCCGCGCACTTGACCACAAATAATCTTCCGGCTTTTCGACCAGCGCCTTTCTAATCGGATTATTCAGCATATACTCGAGCCGCGTCACTGCTGCGTCTCGCCCCGGAATCGGAACGTCATCAAAGTGCTGCCGCCACAGATTATGCTGCGGATAATCAGTGGGTCTATAATTTCTCGAACTAACACTTTTGAATCCGTTCATCATCTTGCTCACGACCGGCTCATCGGTGGTTTGATGGAGCAAAGCATGTAGATGATCCGGCATCAAGACATATCCCAAGCAGTCTATGCCCGTTTGCACCCGATAACCTTCGAATAACTCCAGAAGCTGCTGACAAAGGAGAGTTTCTACAAACCAGTTGCCGCGAACACTTGTCACAGTCGTGACGAAATGAATACTTCCTGAAAAGGCAAGTTTGTTGTGTCTCTGAAGCATGTTTAGTTTAAGATTCCGGGCACCCGGGGACGGGCGCCTCGGCGGGATGTTTGTTGAATGGGCGCCTCGGCGGACTTTTCAGCTCTTACTAATCGTCTGTATTGTTATGCAGTGACTTCTTCTGCAAGCCGTGTGACCTGAGACAGGTACTTGATAGCGTAGCCCAACTTGTCGCGCCAGTGCTCTATTTTGGAAAGCGGGAGTCTGATGGTCACCGCGCCGACAACATTGAACTCGATGGGGAAGTCTTCGCTGCGCTCGGCAATCTCCAGAATGCGTTCACGGGAGACGCCTTCCGTGGAAAATGCAATTTCCATTTCTTTGGCGCGCAGGATGATATTCTCCGCGCCCAAGCGCTCGCCTAAGATGCGCACTCGCACCAAGTCGAAGAGGTTCCGCGCCGCATCGGGGAAACGGCCAAAACGATCCTGCACATCAAGCGCGATCTCCTCGACGCGCCCCAGATCTTTCGCGCGGGAAAGCTCGCGATAGAAGTTCAACCTTAAGCCGCCCTCGGAAATGTAATCTTCCGGGAAGAAGGCATCGGTATCAAGCTTGAGCTTGAGTTCCTTGGGCTTTTCGATCTTTCTCGTTTCTTCCTGCTCGACCTGCACTTCGGACACCGCTTCCTCAATCAAGCGCTGATACATCTCGAAGCCGATGGAGTTGATAAAGCCGGACTGCTCGCGACCGAGCAGATTGCCCGCGCCGCGAATCTCCAGATCGCGCATGGCAACCTGAAAGCCCGCGCCTAAAGACGAAAAGTTAGTCAGAGCCGCGAGCCGGTCACGAGCCATGCGCGACATTTCAAACTTGGGCGGCACGAGCAGATAAGCATAAGCCTTACGGGACGAGCGTCCGATGCGCCCACGCAGTTGATGCAACTGCGCGACGCCGAGGCGGTCGGCGCGATTGATAATCATCGTGTTGACTTTCGGCATGTCGAGACCGGACTCGATAATCATCGTCGAGATCAGCACGTCGAAACGGCCTTCCATGGAATCAATCATGGCACGCGACAGATCCTTTTCATCCATCTGACCGTGCGCGACCCCGAAACGCACCTTGGGCAGCAATTCCTGCAAATGATCTTTCATCTGCAGAATGGACTGCACGCGATTATGCACGAAGAATACCTGCCCGTCGCGATGCAGCTCATAGATAATCGCATCGCGAATGACTTTATCGGAGAAGGGCACGACATCGGTTTCGATGGGCAGCCGGCCCGGCGGCGGCGTTTTGATCTGCGATAGATCGCGCGCGCCCATCAAGGCCATGTGCAAGGTGCGCGGAATCGGAGTGGCGCTCATCGAGAGAATGTCGATGTTGGCTGTGAGTGTTTTAATTTTTTCTTTCTGCACAACGCCGAAGCGGTGTTCTTCGTCGACAATCAGTAAGCCGAGATCGTGAAACTTGACATCCTTGGAGAGCAGGCGATGCGTACCGATCAAGACATCAATATCCCCTTTTTCGAGCAGTTTGATGATCTCCTTTTGTTCTTTCGTTGATTGAAAGCGGGAGATCACGCGCACGTGCATCGGCCAGG
>JAHIZR010000365.1 GCA_018814465.1 bacterium
CGCAGCCACCGCCATCGGTAACTATCTTTGCGGATTGATCGGCGGATGGTGGGACACGATGCCGCACAGCAAATTCTTCTTGATTCTGGTGTTTGCCTCGCTCGGAGCGGCGGCACTGCTTTTCCTTGTCATCAAACATATTCGCCCGACCATCCAGGAAGCGGAGGCTATATCGCCCCCCCAATAGTACCGCATCGAACGGAGCAGATCATGCCTGCTGTGAGATTGTTTTGTTCTTATTTGTGCAACGATAACAATTGAGAAACCGGATGCAAATTCGATTCCCATAGCCTGTTCTAATTAACCCTTGTTAAGAATGAACTTAACAAGGGTTTTTTCATACAAGTTGATGACACAAATACTGTAACCTCAAGCTGATAGTTCAAAACGGAAAGAGAACGCAGTGTTATTGCGCTTCTCATTAGAGCGTATCCCCAAAATATCATAGGGAGATTATTTCACTGGCTCGCCGAGCCGGGTTAAGCAGTGAGAGTGTTTCCACAGTGCGTGTGTCCCGAAACTCGCGCAACCCGGCCGGAATCTTTTCCTTCTTACTGTTACTCCATCTTTATAGTAAGTCGAACTCATTCAATGGTTTGAGCCCGTGAACTATTTTTGAGATAAGCTGTAGTCTCTCTTTCATTGTTGACTCTATTTAGTTGTTTTACTAATTTGGAATTAAAGAACTTCGAAAGAATATCTAATGGCTCCACAATATATTTTCGTCATGCAGCATCTCTCCAAGCTGTATGGCAGCGAGAAGATTCTCGAGGATATTAATCTTGCGTTCTACCCGGGAGCGAAGATTGGTCTGGTTGGAGATAATGGATCCGGAAAATCCACGTTGCTTCGCATCATGGCAGGATTGGACAAGGATTTTCAGGGATTCGCCGAACCTGCGAAAGGGGTGCGAGCCGTCCTGGTCGCACAGGAGCCTGTGCTCGACTTGAACAAGACCGTGCGCGAAAACGTGGAAACCGCCTTCGCACCCACACAAGCGCTGCTCGACAAATACAACCACCTTGCTGAAGCGATGGCTGACATGGACGGCGGCGAGATGGAAAAAGCCCTGGAGCGGATGCAGAGACTGCAGGACGAGATCGACCAAGTGGATGGCTGGAATCTTGAACATCAAGTCGAGGTCGCTTCCGACGCGCTTTTCCTTCCTGACGGCAATTTGAAGATCACACAGATTTCGGGGGGAGAGCGACGCCGCGTCGCGCTCTGCAGAGCGCTCATTGAAAAACCCGATATTCTGCTCCTCGATGAACCCACCAATCACCTTGATGCTGAGACCGTGCTCTGGCTGGAAAAACAGCTGCGCGAGTTCGAGGGAACTGTCATCATCGCGACCCACGATCGCTATTTTCTTGACAACATCACCAAATGGATTCTCGAACTTGACGCAGGGCAGGGGATACCCTGGGAGGGCAACTACTCATCTTGGCTGGCACAGAAGATAGAACTGCTCGAAAAGCCTGACAAGAAAGCTTCCGCCAAGCTTGCGTCTCTGAAACGCGAACTCGCCTGGATTCGCTTGAACCAGCGCGATCGCCTGGCTGAGAGTCACAAGCATGTCACGGAATACGAAAAGCGTTCGAAAGAAGTCTTCGACGTCAGTCCTCAAAGCATGGACATTCAGATTGCGCCCGGTCCGCATCTTGGCGATGTTGTGCTGGAAATCAACAATGTCTCAAAGAGTTACGGTGACACAATCCTGATTAGTGATTTCAGTCTCGTGCTGCCGCCGGGAAGTATTACAGGAGTCATCGGTCCGAACGGCGCCGGAAAAACCACGCTTTTCCGCATGATCACAGGAGAAGAGCAGCCGGACTCCGGAAAGATCCGACTCGGTCCGTCTGTTGTCCTTTCTTATGTGAATCAGCTGCGCGATGATCTTGACGATGAAAAAACCGTGTTCGAAGAGATCACGGATGGCAAAGACACCATCGCAATGGGGAGTAAGGAGATTCCCTCCCGCGCTTATGTTTCAAAGTTCAATTTTCGCGGCGGGGATCAACAGAAGCTGCTCGGATCGCTTTCCGGCGGGGAACGCAATCGCGTGCATTTAGCCAAACTGTTGCGCAAAGGCGGCAATTTCCTCATCCTCGACGAACCCAGCAACGACCTCGATATTACAACGCTGCG
>JAHIZR010000366.1 GCA_018814465.1 bacterium
AACCTTTGCCCCGCAACATGGAACGCATTCCGGTTTGTCGCGCGTTGCCGGCATCCTCGCAGAAACCTCCCCATAGCCGCGAGTGCGGAGAATAAAATGCTTCATCAGCATAGATATGATAGAGCGACCAAGCTGAACGCTCATCCTGATAGGTCAGAGCCGATTGATGAGCCGCCCCACCGCCGGAAGAGCCTGCCACTTCGCTGATTGCTTGCAGCGATCTGTAATTCACCCGAGCATGGATTGAACCGACTTTCAGCGAACTCTTCTCAAGCCTTGGCATCGGTTCAAATTCGTCCGCACTGCTGAATCCGGGCGAAAAATCCGCGGAGTAGGCAGTGGCTCCAAGTGAATAGTGTCCCCTGTTATATTCAATGTCAGCCCCGATGAGCTGTTCTTCGAGCTGATCCTTCCGGGCGGCATACAGCTCAGTTGATGAAGAGGTTCCTTCCGTTATGGAAACGGTTTCCCCGCTATTCACTGAGGCATCCAAACGATTAATCGCTCCGAAAAGCCTTGCGGTAATGGCTTCCGTCGACGACTCCAGGGCAAGTCCGCGCTGCAGCGCCAAGCGGCTGGAACTCGGACGAGATACCAATCCTCGCGCAAGGGGAACGGAGAGGGCGTCCGTTGAGGAGAGCCAGCTTCCCATCCCATAAGCAGTCGCGAACAGCAATCCCGTTCCTGTCTCTACCTGATAATCGCCTACAAGCAGGCGAGGCCGCATCCGTTCGCGAGGAAGCTCAATACCGAACGATGTCTCTTCAAAGAACCGGGTCTGATTCGGTCGCCGGATTCCATACAAATAGCCCGCCGTGCCGTCGCCGCCTCTGAAATCCGCTCGCAGGCGGTAGCCGGTCATGGAAGATTCGATTTTCTCCTTTGAGTCCGCTGAAGCATCCGCCGAGCTGCGAATCACCGCTCTGTCCAAAGCCTGATATCGCCGCGAAACCGTCGTAAACTCGGACAGCGAGCTCCTTTGCGCGCCGCTAAGTATCGAAAGAGTATCTATGCTTGACATCGACTCCAAGCCCCCGAGTCTGAACCGCAATCGAATAATCTCCTTGGCGCCCGAACGACCAATGAAAGGCAGAGCGGATAGTTCACTCAGCGAGGCGGTATTCAGATCGAGCGGATGCTCCCGCAGTTCCAGCAGCCATTCCTGAAGCTCCTCGGGATAATCCGTGGATTCGATCCAGTCCTCAAGCACGCCGCCCTGCAGACAGAACGCCATCGCGAACACGGATGCCATGCAGAGAAGTCCTCTCATTGATCCAACTGGATCTCAAGCCCGACGCTGTGCGAGGAGCCAAGATCAGGATGCAAATCCCCGGCATAGTGAAACCGCATTCCCCGCAGACCGATTCCGATTCCACAGGAAGGCCGAAAGGGTTCGGTCCGCCCGCCCACGCGAAGGTCCAGATGCTTCGTGAAACTCGATTCAATGCCAAAGCGGGTTTCAACAGGAAAGTGCCGTTCGGAAATCAGATCAAAGACAATCCGGCTGAATTCTCCAATCCGGGATGAAGCGCCAATGGTCAGGCTTTCCGGAAGCCGTTCCTGAAAGCCCTCGATCCGGGCACGATTCAGATGTTTCCAAACGACTCCGATTTCGACCGCTGCAACGGGCGAAGCGAGCACTCCAAGAGACAGGCTGGGCGCGCTGCCATCGCCATAGTTCCGAACACTCAGTGAACGAATTCCGAAGGAGGCTCCCACGGTGAGATAGGGCCGCATCGCCCGCGCGACGCCGATATCAAGAGCAGTCTCCCGATAAAGATCCGAACCAAAAGTAGAGCCGTCAATCCCGAAACTCGCGAAACGGAAGCTTCTGCTTGCCGAAAAGAACTCCTGATTCAATTCCGGCAGTCCGAATTGCTGCGACCAGCAGCTTGCAACACGAAATCCCAGACCATGAATGATCGCAGGATTTCGCATTCCACCCCACCCGTCACCACTTAAAGCGATGCCCGCGCCTCCCATTCCCAGACCGCGAGGGCCGACCCAGTCCTGCTCAAAGGCAGCTTGTGCCTCAAATACACAAACCAGAAGGATGATCCATCCGGTGAGAAGATGAATGTCAGATTTACTTGACAATCCGGGGCGCAATCCGTAAATTTATGTCTATGAAGACGATCCAACCCATTCAGCCGTTATTAACGGCGCTGCTCGCGCTGTTCTTCCTCGCCTCATCCGGGGAAGCTCAGCTCATCATTCCAGAAATCGAAATCGATGTGCAGAGGCTGCCGCAGGAATCACAAGTGCGTGAAAATGTAGCGGAGCTTGATACGACTTTAGTGCTGTATTTCGGAGACCGACAACAGGATTGGAATCGAGATCTGGAAAAATATGATCTTCCGATTCAAATCAATATCTATGTCACCGACTACTTCCCGAATCCGAACGAAGACCGGTACAAAGCTCAGCTCATCATAACCAACAAGCGTGAAACCCGGTTCGACGACAAAAGATGGGAGTTCGGGCTGAATCCCCCCTTCTCCTTCCGTTCCGGTCAATTTCATCCGCTCACATCGGTGATCGAATTCTATGTCAGGATGCTGATCGGAATCGAAGAGGATAAATTCGAGAAATTCGGCGGAGATCGCTTCTTCGACTCCGCGAGTCAACTCACACTCACCTATTCGCAGTCGAACTACATTGAAGGATGGGATAAGCGAACAGAATTGCTGCGGGACTATACCAGTGAGAGCAACGAGACTTTCCGCGAACTGAACTTCTATTATTATACTGGTATCTTTTATGACGAAGAACAGGATTTCGAGAATTCCGAGATCTATTTAAGATACGCTCTTATTAAGCTCGAAAGAATCGATGCGGAAAAACGCCGGCAGTTTCTGGAATCGAATCATCAGGAATTTGCGGCCGCTATTGCAAATGCCGCCGTCGGGAGAGGTGAAACGGCTCTGATCAGAGCTGAGGAAGGAATTCAATCCCCAATGAGCTTAGATCCGGCACGCAGGGAAATTTATGAATCCTATCTGCCGACTCAGGAAGAGGATGAATAAATATAGCTAATCCGATCCTCCTTGTCAAGAGTTTCCAAACCCTTATCTCATGAAAAATCCGGTGTTACCCACCGGATTTTCCGCTCACTAACAGCAGGTTCCTGCTAAATCTTGCGCATGAGTCCGACCACCTTGCCCAAAATCCGGAAACCGGGAGTTCCCTTCTCGATGATTATCGGCGAAAAATAGCGGTTAGCCGGTTCCAGCAAGACACGGTCGCCCTGTGGTTTGAAATACTTGACTGTCGCTTCATCTCCCAACAGAGCCACAACAATGTCACCCGAATCCGCTGAATTCTGAGGACGGGCAAAAATCACATCCCCTTCATGAATTCCCGCGTCGATCATCGAATCTCCGCGAACACTCAGAGCAAACGTATCATCCGATTTGGCAATCGATCTGTCCACTGTCACATGCCGCTCGATATTCTGCTCAGCCAGCAACGGCATACCGGCGGCAATTCTTCCCAGCACCGGAACCAATCGCATCTTTGCCTGCTCGGTCCGCGGCATCGATCTCGATGTCAGTTCAATTCCACGCGACAGCATCGGACTGCGCTCCAAGTAACCCTTGCGCTCCAGCGCGTCCAGCACATAACGAACTCCATTGGTCGAGGAAACCCCGATCCGCGATCCGATCTCGCGAAGCGTCGGCGGACGACCGCGCTCATTTATCTCTTTCTGGATAAACTCGAGTGCGTTCCGCTGTTTTTCTGTAATCTGTTCGGACATAGTATCTTCCTTGCACGTCTGTGCAGTAAATATACGGAACATCCGTTCATGTGTCAATAGCAGAGCCTATAATAATTGAAAATCCGTACAAACAAAAAAAGTCCACAAAATGGACTATATGTATACAATAAATAATGACTTATTTATCAACTATAATCGTAACTGGACCTTCATTCACTAAACTCACCGACATCTTTCCCCCGAATTTCCCCTGCTCTGTGTGAATACCCATCTCCCGCAGCATGGAGATAAATTCCTCACACAGCGGTTCCGCAACCTCCGGCTGAGCCGCCCGCACGAAGCTCGGTCTTCTGCCCTTCTGAATATCGGCGCAGAGTGTGAACTGGCTGACCACCAACGCCTCGCCCCCTACCTCCAGCAGGCTGCGATTCATATGGCGCTCGTCATCTTCAAAAATACGAAGTTCCGCAGTCTTCCTGGCGGCCCATTCCAAAGCCTCGTGCTTATCTCCCGCTTCAATGCCGAGCAGAATCAACAATCCACTGCCGATTTTACCAACCACTTCCCCGTCCACGGCCACACTGGCGGCTGAAACTCTCTGCAAAACGAGTCTCATGGATTCTCCCAGAGTGCGATTTCCGTGACGGTCGGAGGGACATGAATCGTATCGATAATCTCCGGTGTCGGACCCCGGAGATCAATACAAACTACATGGCTCTCGGCCCTTGATATGACATAAAAGGTGTTGTTGCTCGCGAAGCGAATCCGACCGGCGCTTCCACCGACCGGAATATCCATC
>JAHIZR010000367.1 GCA_018814465.1 bacterium
ATATACAACGTTCACTTGACTTTTGCCAAATAATGTCGTATATTACATCCCATGTCAATATCGTATACCTTATATTTCATACCTTATTCGTACCGTTTTTCGACCGTTTTTCGACCGTTTTTCGACAGATTTGAATTCCTATTTCAAATTTCTAATTTCTAATTTTCAACCACTTCCCCAGTTCGTTCGGTCAAAAAAAGTTTTCGCCTACATTATGTATAGTAACTTCCACCCCGCCGAGGCTCCCGTCCCCGGGTGCCCGGAATGACAGCTTTGGGATTTCCATATGAAGGCTTAAACATGCGCACCCCTTGACTGAGTTCTACGCTAAGCTTTTCGGGAAGAAGGCTTCCCGAGCAACGTTCCGACAATCACGGCCACTGTCGCAAACGCGAAGGAAACCGCTCGTTCGGAAATAATGTCTCGCAGCCCCGGCACTTCCGCCCAGATGATCGTTGTCACCGCTCCGGTCAGCATTCCGGCGAGGATCCCGGCCGAATTCACTCGCTTCCAGTGTAAAGATAACAGCAGCGCGGGACCGAAAGATGATCCTAACCCTGACCAAGCATAAGAAACCATTTTATAGATCAGATTCTGTGTGCTGACTGCCAGCAGAAAACCGCCGACTCCGACGCAGATCGTAACCAATCTGCTCAACAGCACCATCCTTGCCTGTGACGGAACCCGCCCGAGCGCTTTCGAATAGAAATCCTCTACAACTGTCGACGTCGCCACGAGCAACTGACTGTCCGCGGTTGACATCATCGCCGCAACTGCTCCCGAAATCAGGATGCCCGCTATCCACGCCGGGAATAAGTAATTCGTTAACACCGGCAGAATGCGCTCTTTATCGAGCATCCCGCTTCCGTCGAGCAGTAAGTTCTCCGGAATGATTCCGCCGTAAAGCAATCCGATCCCGACCAGCCCTACGAAAACCGCTCCACCATAGGCAAAAATTGTCCAGACATAAGCCACAATCTTGCTCTGGGGAAGATCCGAAGTTGAACGAATCGCCATGAACTTTGTCACCAGATGCGGCTGTCCCATGTAACCCAAACCCCACGACAAACCACCAATAACCAAAGCCGCCGCCGCCCAACCCGTGTTCCCCCCTACCCAGCTTGCTGTCTGTCGCGTCGCTTCCAGTGCGACACTCAGATCAATTCCCTTATCCCAAAGCAAAAAGAAGCCGAGAACCGGAAGCACAACAAGCGTCACGATCATCAACACTCCCTGGACAACATCCGTCCAGCAGACCGCCAGGAAACCTCCCATCGTCGTGTAACCGACAATAACTACCGCACCCAAAACCATGCCCCAAAAATGCGGAATGCTAAAGGTGGCATTCAGAACCTTCCCCGCTCCGATAAACTGCGCGCCCACATAGAAAGAGAAGAAAAATACGATAATCAGCATGCTGACCACACGCACAAGATTGACCTGCCCGCCCGCGCGCTGAAAAAGATATTCCGGCAGCGTAATCGCGCCGCAGGCTTCACTCTCCACGCGTAGTTTATGGGCGATCATCTTCCATGAAAAGAAGATGCCCGCCACACATCCGAATACCGTCCATAATTCACCTTTGCCTAACCAGAACACTGCGCCTGACAATCCCAATAGCAGCCATGATGACTCAGCAGCGGTTCTCTCCGAGAGGGCTATTACCCATGAACCGAGCCGGCGACCTCCGATGATGAAATCTTCCTTCGTGCGATTCAGTTTCCATGTGAGCGCGCCAACCGCCAGAATCAGCACAAGGTAAATCAGTAATCCTAAGAATGGAGTATTCATAATCCTGCATTCGTTAGACAGACGAGACTATAATCAGTGCTTCCGTGTCCGATAGAACCCGAGCGGCCTCCCATGAAGAACCCTCAATCACCCTTTTTAAAAAGGGAAATATCTCCATTTCGCGTCAATATCTTCCACCCGAATCGCTCTGCTAACCATGAGAGCGTCTGTTCACAATAGAATCCGACATGTGTAGCATCCCGAATATACCACCAGTCCTGGAAACTCATATCCTCACGATAGTTTCCCGTGACGATTTCCAGCAGCCCCGCGGGCTTTAAAAGACTATTCAACCTCTCGAATTCCATTCGAGGCTGATGAAAATGTTCGACAACCTCACCACAGAATATAAAATCGTATTTCCGCTGAAGCACTTCAGGATTATTGAAAAAAAACGGATCGAAGCTGCTGGTTTCAGATCCTGACTTGCTCATCAGCTCCGCTACAACCTTCGCAGGACCGCAACCGTAATCCAATCCCACGTCACCATGCGAAACTCGCTCCAGCAGAGGCCGCAAAAGTTGCAGGAGGTACGCGCGATAGGTTTCGTTATTAATGTCATCTCTGTGATGCGCATAGCGCTCCCGCTCTTGCGCGCTGTCGGGGAAGCTTGCCGGATCAGTAAATATCAGCGAACAACCGGCACATCTAAAAAATTCCCGTTGCTGAGTCCCGGCAAACCGAAGTGTCTGCTCCGCTGAACAAAGCGGACAAACAGGAGCTTGCGATGATCTTTTCAAGCCGTCCGCGAATATCTGGCTTTTATACGAAGGAAGAAAGATTCATAATAGCGATAGCTTAACCATGCCACGAAGATGACGACTATCAATGAAATAACAAAAACCAATACCAGATTGTCCAGCAGCGCTGCAGGCAGGACTTTCTTTATCACGTTGTAAGTAAGCATATGCATCAAATAGACTCCATAGCTCACTTTACCTACAAATCGAGCGATCGGCGACGCCAGCACTCCCTTCAGCCAGTGATCTTCGCGAATGGCGCAGCTGATCATGGTTATCGTCAGCAGAAGAATAATGAATAGAGTGTTCAGCGGCGTTGTAACATTAAGCAGGATGATGAACGTCATCAGCACAATGACAGCGATTAACGGCATCCATGCCTGACCCAAATATCTGCGAACCGAATTGAAACCACGTTCCGAATGAAGCAGATGAGCCGTAATAACGCCTAAACATAACCCCTCCGAAGTGCTCAGAATAATCTTCAGAGTCAGAAAGCCTCCCGCAAAAGTGTCATCGAGCAGACCGTTATCTGCCGCCTCCCGCACAACAATCAGCAGTATCGCCAATAAAACCGGCCAGAACCGGCTCAAATATTTCTCGATCAAGGGCCAAACTAAATAGAACTGCATCTCCGTAGCCAGCGCCCATGCAAAATAAAAAATCACTCGATTATTTATCATATCAAGCGTGACAAACCAATTCGAGGTATACGTCAGAAAGTACTTCAGATTGCTCATATACTGAAGGCCGTATACGGAATTCGGTTCTACGAGCTTTACCGCTATGATGTACAGGATTATTACGGTATAATAAAGGGGATAAATGCGGAGGCTGCGGCGGATATGAAAATTTTTCAGCGACATCCGCCCATGCTTTTCCCTTTCACGAAGCAGAAGTGTCGTGATCAGAAATCCGCTGATAATGAAAAAAAGATGGAATACGTAGACACTGATATATCCCGGCAGTGTTCCCGACGGCATGAAATGGCCTGCCGTATGATGCCAGACCACCGATATGATGGCAAGACCACGCAATCCATCGAGGGAATTGAACGATTTTGTCGCGCGAAACTGCTCGTAGGTTGGAAGCATCTAAAACACTTGGGATCCGCAGTTATGAAGTGGGCGTCAGCAAGTAATCGATCACCCTTGAAGGAGTATAGCTAATACCATTACGGCCATTACTGTCCAAGATTGTTCGAACTTGAGATTGGAGCGGATGACGGGACTCGAACCCGCAACCTCCAGCTTGGGAAGCTGACACTCTACCATTGAGTTACATCCGCTTGAAAACTTTTTGATAATTTACTTGTTTTCGAGGTGCTTGTCAAGGAATTCCACTACCGAAGAATACGCTTTTATGCGGTTCGCAGTCTTGCTGATACCGTGCCCCTCGTCCTCAAACAGCAAATACTCTACCTCTCCTCCGTTCGCGTGAATAGCCTCGGCAATCTGATCGGCTTCCGATTGCGGAACCCGCGGATCATTCGCACCCTGAATCAGCATCAATGGTGCGGAAATTTTATCCACATGAGTTAAGGGCGAAATCGAGGTCAAGAATTCACTATCCTGCTCAAGACTGCCGTACTCCGCTTCGCGAAGCGCACGGCGATAGGGACCGGTATTCTCAAGGAACGTCACAAAATTCGATATCCCGACAATGCTCACTCCCGCCGCCCACAGGTCAGGATAAGTCGCAAGATTGGACAATACCATGAAGCCACCGTAGCTGCCGCCCATTATCGCAAGCTTCTTATCATTCACGATCTTCTGCTTCTTCAGCCACTTCGCCGCATATTCGATATCCGTGACTGAATCCATCCTTTTCTCCACATTGTCCAGAGCCAAATATTCCCTTCCGTAACCCGATGAACCACGAATATTCGGTTCAAGAATCGCATAGCCATTGTAAAGAAAATACTGAATCAAGCCCGACATATCCGGACGCGCCTGAGATTCCGGTCCCCCGTGAACCCAAACGATTACCGGAACCGACTTCTGATCCGTCTCCGGCAGATACCACAAGGCCGGAATCTTTCTTCCGTCAAAGGACTCATACTCGATCAACTCCGGATCCTTAAACACCGCATAGGCCACTCCCCCGGTTGCGCTGTGAGTCACCTGTCTTAACAGCTCGGACTCGGTTTCATAAAACCATATGTCAAACGGACGTGTGGACGATCCAAACGACATCGCGATGCGTTCGCCGTTCGCGGAATATTCAATACTGCGAAAGACACCGTTCGGAAAACGGTATGCGCCAACGACGCTGTTCGTCTCCAGGTTTTTGAAGTTAAACTTCGAATACCCCGAATCATTGATAATCCAAACCAGCGAATTCCCGTTTGGCGAAACCGCCAACAGCTCGACATCCCAATCAGGAGTTTCGATCCATTCGATCTTTTCATCAACAATCGAATAGTGAGCCACTCCAAGAAAATCGCGATTTTGATCGCACAACAGGTAGAAGCCTTCCGATGTTCCGTCCCATTGCGGACTGCTGAAGACCGCATCCCCTTCATGCTCCGTTAGAAGTCTCGTTTCATGGGTTTCGAAATCGTAAAGAAAAATATCGCTGTTCACATTGGAATGATGCCGCACATAGAGCAGATACCTGTCATCAGGTGAAAAACCCACTACCTGATTGTATCCTTCGGCCTCGATCAGCATCACCGGCGCCTGCTGTGAAATGGAATGATAATAGATATCGAAATCGGTTTTATTCCGTTCATTACTCACATA
>JAHIZR010000368.1 GCA_018814465.1 bacterium
GCGCGAAATCTCGCTAATCCTTCCACAATTCATTCTTAAGAGCGGTATTCTCATCCGAGCATACCGCTTTTTCTTGCCTAAATCACCGTTTTATAGCACCTCTAACTTGAAAATAATAGGATAAATCCCCATATTAATAAATTAATCGAATTATGCTCGCTCCTCATCCCGAAGTATCAATATTAATAGTATCTTATAACACCCGGGGATTATTGCGCGGGTGCCTTGAATCGCTCCGCCGGGGATTGGATGAGGTTAAGCTCGAGATTATCGTCGTGGATAATGCTTCCACGGATTCGTCCCCGGAGATGATTCACACTGAGTTTCCCGAGGTGAAACTCGTCCAATCAAATGAAAATATAGGTTTTGCTTCGGGGATAAACCTTGCCCGAAAGTCCGCCGCCGGAGAGTTCCTGCTGATTCTCAATCCCGATTGTCTCGTCCCGCGCTTCACCATTCAAAAACTGCGTGATTTCCTGGCCGAGCATCCTAAGCGGGCAATCGCCGGAGCACACATCACGACCGCCGATGGTCATGACTTGCCCTCGGTCTTTACGATTCCGACCCTCTTCCGGGAATTCTGGAATTTCCTGCCCGAGCTGAAAGCGCGAATGCTGCATTGGCTTCCCTTTCGCCCCGGCGGAATTGTCCGAGAATCCTGTCAGGTGGACTCCATCAGCGGGGCGGCTTTTATGATCCGAGCCGCACACTTCGACCAAGTGGGGGGGATGGACGGCAGCTTTTTTCTCTACCACGAAGAGCTTGATCTCTGTGCCCGGATTAAGCAGGCAGGGCTGGAAGTCTGGTCCTTGCCGGACGCTCAAGTCATCCACTTCGATGCGCAGGCTTCCGGCTATTCAACGCGATCTCTACCCGTTAATCCGGTACTCGAGTGGCGCGTGCTCGGTATGGACCGGCTCTGGCAAAAACACCGCTCGCCCGCTGACCATAGAAAATGGCGGAGGCAAGCCCGAGCAGTGCTGGGCTTTCGTGTGTTGCTTTTATCGCTTAAGCGGATGTGGGTACATCCCGGCATTAGGCGATGTATTGATCACCGGATCCGGGATTTGAAAGAACTCAGATCAAAGTTAGCGGAGATACCGGGCAAAAGATCAGCGCGAGATTGAAATTATCTCATATCTGTTAACCATTAAGTCAAAGATGGCACAATTTAAAATGAAAGGTCAGGAGTTGTTTGATAACTCCGGCCACAAGATTGCTATTGTAAAGGGAAATGATATTTACGACGCTCATGGTCACAAGGTCGCTGTTCTGAAAGCGCAAGATATTTATGATGCTGTGGGCCATAAAACTGCTACGGTGAGAGGATTGGACGTATACGACGGGACCGGACACAAGATAGGAAACCTGAACGATATAAGGAAAATGGTGACTGACTCAGTCGGGGGTGTTTCACTGGCAGCCCTTTGGGTGTTTTTCATTCATTAGAAACTCCTCCAAATGCAATAGAAAAAGTCTGCCGCTGAGCCGGGGATCGCAAGCGGCTGAAATTGGGCAATGATATAGTAGCACTATCTCAAAGAACGTGGAGTAAGCGATGATCGGGATATCAAGTGTCCCTGAACTGATGATGTTCAATACCGTTCGACTATCCGTTTGCAATAAAGATGGATCGAGAAGTGCGATAGGAACTGGATTCTTGTTTACAATAGACGTTGGCGACGGGAAGATACAGCCGATGATCATCTCAAACCGCCACATGTTTGAGAACAAAGATAGAATCTTGGAAGTGGCACTCCACTTGCGTGATCCTTCGAAAAAAGGGCTCTGGTTTGGAGCACCGCCGCTTGTAAGGAGAGTCAATTTGAGTGAAGTGGAGTTTCATTCAAACGAGGAAATAGATATTGCTTGTCTACCTGCGGGATGGACTGCGACAGAAGATGTTTTCTCTGTTTTCCTAAATGAATCGCATCTTTGTACTTTCGAAGAGGATGAATTGCAGCCAGGATTGGAAATTTGGTTTGTTGGTTATCCGGCTGGACTCTCTGACACAACTTATAACTTGCCAATTCTCCGACGGGGATGGATCGCAACCCATCCGAAGATAGACTTTGAGAAGAAGAAAATATTCCTCGTCGATGCAAATGTCTTCAATGGTTCTAGTGGTAGCCCTGTGATCGCTCGGATTGACAATAAAGTAAAATTGTTAGGAGTGGTAAGTGCAGGTTTTATAAATAGCCAGCCGAGAAAGGTGCAAGGAATAAACCAAGAAGCATATGTTGAGTTTGCAGAGAACCTTTCATTGGGTTGCGTTATAAAGTCGAGCGTGTTGCCTGAGATCCTCGACGTCGTGCGAGCCGAATGGAATAGTCGAAAATCAGCTGGTGGATTCGGTGGGACAGAATAGAGGAATGTTGTTTTTGAACGCTGAAAAGTCTCAACAAAATGCCTATCGGATTCCGGCGGGGAACCGCAAAGCCTAAATCCCCGCTCGACGGAAAGCTCGAAACTGAAGATTCCGGCCGGGTTGCGCACGAACAAGTTATCGTTTGTTAAAAAGTCTCTGTGCTTAGCCCGGCTCGGCGGTTGCAACTGATTTCCGCC
>JAHIZR010000369.1 GCA_018814465.1 bacterium
ACCTCGATGGTGGCGACCTCGTTTTCCTGCGATACGCCGCTCTATGTCACCAAGCTTGTGCGCACCGTCGGGATCTATGAAAACTGGCAGTGGTGGTGTTTCGGCATCGGCTCGCTCTTTTCTGCGTTTTTCTTAGCTCCATTGTGGCGGCGGGCGAAAGTCTTGACCGATGTCGAACTGACCGAGCTGCGTTACGGGAATGGCAAAGCTTCACGCTTACTGCGCGGCTTCAGAGCATTATGGCTTGCACTTCCGATCAATGTTATCGCGATGGGTTGGGTGATTCTGGCAATGGCGAAAATCATGGAAGCGGCGGTCGGCTGGGATAAGATCGATACGATTCTGATTTTCACCGGACTCGCGTTTTTCTATACGATGCTCTCCGGTTTGTGGGGCGTCGCGCTGACAGATTTGATTCAGTGGGTGATCGCGCAGGGCGGTGCGATTGTCTTTGCGTGGTACGCCGTCGCTCATGTCGGCGGCCTGCAAGCCATGAAAGACGGCGTGCTGCGTGTCTTAGGTAAGCCGGAAGTAATGAACCTGACGCCCACGCCGGGCAGTGGTTCGCTGTTCGCGGGCGATTTCTGGACTCCGGTCTTTACCGGCTTCATCGTCTACATTTCAATCACCTGGTGGGCGAATGTCAATTCCGACGGCGGCGGCAAAATCATCCAGCGGCAGAACGCCTGCAAGAACGAACAGCACGCCCTGCTCGCCACGATCTGGTACAGCCTGACTAATCTGGCGTTCCGCAGTTGGCCGTGGATCATTGTCGCGCTCTGTTCGCTGATTATTTATCCCGATATCGCCGACCCTGAAATGGCCTATCCGCAACTGATGATGGATATTCTGCCCTTCGGTTTGAAAGGCTTGCTCGTCGCGTCACTCTTAGCGGCGTTCATGAGCACCGTTTCCACACAGTTGAACTGGGGCGCGAGCTATCTGGCGCATGACTTCTACCGGCATTTCATCGTCAAGGACAAGAGCGAGAGACATTATCTATGGGTCGCGAAAGGCATGACGGTGGTTGTGCTCGTCTGCGCGGGACTGGCGGCTTACTTCACGACCAGCGTGACCGAGGCTTTTAAATTCATTATCGCCTTCGGCGCGGGAACCGGTCCGGTTTATGTGCTGCGCTGGTTCTGGTGGCGCATCAGCGCGTGGAGCGAAATCGCGGCGATGGCGGCATCCAGCCTCATCACGGTTTACCTGTATTCCCAGCCCGGACTCTTTTTCGGTCTGAAGCTGCTGATTATCACTTTCGGTTCGGCGGCGATCTGGTTGATCGTTACTTTCCTGACCAAGCCTGCGCCGATGGAAGCCTTAGGCGAGTTCTGCCGCCGCACGCGTCCGCCGGGCATCTGGGAGAAAGTCCGTCGGCATGCGCGCGCACACGGCCTGACCACACCGCACAAGGAATCCCTGGCGCTCCCTCTGCGCGGCTGGCTCTGGGGCATGATGTTCGTCATCGGTCTGACCCTCGCCATCGGCTACGCACTCCTGCTGGACTGGACGCTCTGCGTCATCTGGTGCGTCGTCACCCTTATCGGCTGGGTGGGCTTGCGGCGGGATAAATACTTGACAACCAAATAGAGAAAACCATGAAGTATGTAATCGTATTATTCAGCCATGTCGCGACGTTTCCCGATCCGTTGAAGCTGAAGCGCGGCGAGCAAGTCAAGCTGGGCGAAAAGGATGCTGAATGGCCGGGCTGGGTATGGGGTGAAACCGTATTTGGCAAGGGTTGCTGGGTTCCGGAATCGTATCTAAGCATCCAAGACCATCAAGGCCAGATGATCCGTGATTTCGATGCGACGGAATTGAATGCCGCTGTGGGAACTCGCCTGCGTATCATCGAGGAAACGGACGGCTGGTACTGGTGCGAAACTGATCAAGGCTTGTGCGGCTGGATTCCTGTTAACAAAACAAAAGGAATCGAGTAGCTATGCAATTAGTCATTTCATTCTTCAGCCTGATCGGACACATCATCAAATCGGCCTTCGCGCTGGTCGGCATCGTACTCAAGTTTACACTGGGTATGATCTTTGTCGGCTTCGTGCTGTTGTTTCTGCTGGTGTTCGGCTTGCTGCATTTGATCGCATGATATACCGGTAGCCGCGCACGCAGTGCGATCATCTATTCAAGTTTCACATTTCAGGTTTCAAGTTTTTGCTTCCCCTCCCTCCCACTAAACGCCAGGTCGCTGACTGGGCCCGCCTGACGCAGAAAAAGTTCCGCAAGGAAAGCGGACTCTTTCTGATCGAAGGCGAAGTCTGCGTGCGCGAAGCCCTGCGCTCCGGCATCAAGCTGGAAGCGCTGCTCCTATTGGCTTCCGAGGCGGAAACGCGGCAAGACGAATTCGGTGAACTGAAAAGGACTCCGCTCTACGCCGTCAACACCGACGCTTACCGCCGCATCTCCTCCGTGGAAATCAGTCAGGGCATCGTCGCTGTAGCAAAGCAGTTTGAACTAAAACCTCGCCCGTCCGGTTTCGGACTCGCATGCGAGCAGGTAGCCGATCCCGGCAACTGCGGCGCATTAATTCGTGTGGCGGACTTTTTCGGCGCGAGCGAACTCATCCTCGGTCCCGGTTCCGCCGATCGCTGGAATGAAAAGGTCGTGCGCGGCTCGATGGGCTCACTCTTCCACCAGCCGCTTAAACAGGTCGAATCGCTGGAAGAACTGATCCGCACCTGGCCCGGCGACAGCATCGCCCTCACCGCGCACGGCGGCAAAGCCTTGCACAAACGGCCGCGCATGAAAGAGCCTCTGCTGCTCGTGCTCGGCAATGAAACTCGCGGATTGACACCTTCCATAGAAAACAGCTGCACCCACAAACTAACACTGAAGCCTGCGGGCGGCGCGGAAAGTCTGAACCTCGTCACCGCCGCCGCGGTCTTCGCATACGAACTGGGTCTTAAAAATCATGATTGACATTAACGTTGGCATCCTTTGGGACGAGCACAAAATTACGGGCGAGCTGCAAGGCTCCTTCGCCGCGCAATGGCGCACCGAACCGGACGGCTGGATCAACCTCGACCATCTCACCGGCAGCTTCAGCGCCGTCGCCGTCGAGACATCTTATCAGCAGCATTGGGCGATCCGGCTCGCGGAAACACTGAACATCAAAGCCGCCGAAGGCATTCTGGAAACGATCCGCAATGTCACTTCGCAGTATGAAATGGAAATTCTGGAAGCCGGGCGCGTCTGGCAGACTCAGGACGGCGAATACGACAACCGCGTTTGGTGGCCGATCATCTTGCTTGATTCAATCGACGACGCCGAACCATCGCTGATCGAGCTGCGCAAAATCTCCGCGGTCAATCCGCTCGGCTACGAAATCATTTCGCTGGATAAGGCCGCGCCGGCCACGCGCTTCATGATGACCATCGGCGAGCGTCCGGCGGAAGAAATGTTCGAGCTGGTCGTCCGGCCCTTGAGCGAGGATGCCTGTTTCATGCTGAATGACGTTCCCATCGGTCGCGGCTTTCACTGGGAGCGCAAGCAGGCGCTGTCCTATCGCGGTGAACT
>JAHIZR010000370.1 GCA_018814465.1 bacterium
ATTGCTCTGCGCCCGTAGCTACCTCAGGATTCATCTTGGGGGTTATTGATTCTGAGTTACTCGTTTGGCTAATATATACCGCGAGAAGTGATTGGTAATGGCGTGGACAGTGTAGTCCGTCATGTCAAGCCAGAACTCATGCTCAACATATTCTCCATCTTCGGGGACATAGTATACGCGAAGATCTTCATCGAAATCAAAATCCGGATCGTAAACGAGGTGGACCATATCGACCCAGATCTCAACAGGTTCATTGAATTGCAGAGGGTGCGGACCGAAGTCGGCAATGGCATAACCCGGATTCTCAGAGTAGACACTTACTTCGCAGTCGTAAGGCAACGCATTCGGAGGAATACGGCAACCGTACCATTCGACCCACAGCCAACCACCGTGAGATGCTTCCATCCACCGCGATCCGAATATCGGTTCGCCATCCCACCAACTGTCGAGATTCCCTTGGGGCACACCGTTGACAGCCGTCGGATTCATTTGCATGAATTCCCAACCGGGTTCAGGACCTTCTTCAAGCTGCTTGGCTGTTAGAGAAGGAAACTGGGGCTTGATTACGCTCGGAGTTACCGGACCACGAAACTCTGACGTATTCAGCGATTCCGACAAAGGTGAAAGAATGCCTGAATCAGTAGAACAACCAACTAACAGCCCTAAAGCAAGAAACAAAAAGACTGCATGGAATGGAAATTCTTGAAATCTTAATAGTTTAAACATGATGCATCCTCGGATTAGGTCATTTATTTGCTGAAGGAGTGAGCAATGAGTATACCAAGTATAGTAAGGCTAACTAAGCCTATTCAAATAACGAGTTTCTTTAATTAGAGGTCTGACATGTACTACCTCGATTATGGTTTATTTCACGTAAAATCCCGAAATGTGGTTGAAATAGTCTTAAACTGGAGAATATCGTCCTAATGGCTTGACAAACAAAATATTTGTTCGTATATTATACTTGGTAGTACAAAGTAATGTATGGAACAAAGCAATATGGATGAGCTAAGAAGCGAACTGAAACGCGGAACTATCGAGATGATCCTGCTGATCTTGCTGAACAGCAAGGAGATGTACGGATATCAACTGGTCTCGGAACTGGAAAAGCGCGGCGGCGCGCTGTTTCAGGTCAAGGAAGGCACGCTTTATCCGGTGCTCTACCGGCTGGAGGACAAGGGCTTCATCGAGTCCTACCGGGATATTCCGGAGCGAGGAGTGCCGCGCAAGTATTACAAGCTGACGAAGAGCGGTATCGGCTATTTGCAAGAACTGCTGTCCGAGTGGCGAAGCTTCGTCAACGTAATTGAGAGTTTTACAGAACCAAAGGAGAGATAGCGATGACGATGAGAGATTCCTATCTGGCCGATGTAGCAAAGCATATTACCGCTCATCGGGAACAGAAAGAGCAGTTCATCAATGATCTTCGCGCGCACTTCGAAGAAGGTCAGGCGGCGGGAGATTCAGACATGGCTGTGATTGACCGGCTGGGACAAGCCGAGGATGTGGCAGCGGAGTTCATGACGAATATTCAGATTAAACTCGCGGGCTTCTGGGAGCGCACGCTGGCGTTTCTGGTTGATATGGCTCTATGCATCTATACGATGGTGTTCATGTATGGGATCGTATTGGGTGTGCCATATATGATCTTCGGAGGCTTTTCATCGGAATCGCTTTTGAAACTGGCCGAAGATGTTTTCACTTTGAAGATGCTCGGTTCACTGACAATTATTCTAATCCCGATGCTGATCCTTGTGGTGCTGGGGACGGGCGCTCTGTTTTTGCTCTATTTCCCGATCCTGGAAGCACAATTCGGACAGACTTTAGGGAAGCGGTTGTTAGGCTTGCGTGTGCTGAAGGAGCGGAAAACGGCGATCGGCATGAAAGAGGCTTTCTTGAGAAGGCTATCTTACTATGTGGAAATTCTTGCTCTGGATGCGTTGTTTATACCGTTCACTGACAAGAAGCAGCGGGCGTTTGATATCGTGGCGAAGACCATCGTAGTGCGCGATCCCGGTTATCGCAGAAATGCGGTCGCTATCCTGCTGGCGATAGTGTTGTTCACGATTCCGTTTTTCGCACTGCTGGCCTTGATTCTAACGAACGATCCGCATATTATCATTCGATTGTAGTCGATATGCTCATAAGAAAAAGTCACCGCGTGGTGACCTTTTCTATGCTATGATGGATGAGATTATTCTGTTTCCGCCGGCTGCTTCTCAATTAAAGCTGCTGGAAAGGTTTTGCTGCTGATCAACAACATGATATCCCGCACCCAGCGCATGTCGCAAGCGTTGCCGCATTTGGAAAAATCATCATAGATGAAGCATTTTCCCTCGCAGCTATGCTGGGCCGTGTTGTGCTCGGTGAATGCGGGTCCGGTATTAAGATGCCGAAAAACCGAAGCACGCATACTGAAGGAGCCGCTGCAGCCGGGAGTTTTATGGGTGACGATGATCAAGCCGTTTCCCGGTTGATTGAAGTCGGGAAGATAGCCGTTTAAGGCGAGTTTAGGATCCTCGATAAAGGTTTCGATATCTTTCCAAACGTGCCCGCACATTGTGCAGGTCATGAAGGGAGGAGCTGAGGGTGGAATATGCATAGAATTCCTCAGTTAGCGTATTAGAACATTCCATTGCCGCTGTAAGGCTGGGTCGAGTAGAGCAAAGGACATGCCTTGGATTGAGTGTTGAAAAGGCAAGACCGACCGGACCGAGAATACGCGTGATGGGAGCAAGGTGAATAGGCCGGGATTCGTGTGAACGATGAAGTTAGTGATGATGAAATAGGTTAGGCATAAATCCGGGAATAGTATTCCTCGTTTGAGCACTTATTACAGCCTTGATAACCGTATCACGGCTGTTTTGCGAGTTATAGTCAATTAGTATTTAATGAAAAGCACCCATGAAGCCGTTGACTTGGGGGAATACCGATACTATATTGTCTCTGTTGTTAGCAGACTCTAACGGAGGATTGATTTATGAAGATGTTCTGGACTTTGATGATAACCGGTTTTTCCCTGTTCATTTTTACAGTGGACAGCCAGGCTCAGTTGCCGGAATATGATTGGGCATTCACTTACAGCGCCGGCGGAGTCGCAAGCGG
>JAHIZR010000371.1 GCA_018814465.1 bacterium
GCAGCGTAAACTGCTCCAGGAACAAACAAAAAAAGCCCGCAAAAGGGCTAATCTAAAACCACGAAAGAAACGCAACTTACGAACCAAATCCCTCCAAAAACTCAACTGAAAATGTGTCCCATTTGTTCTGACGACTTACACTGACGTCCAAAACAAAGTGGAGTTTATCATCGTTTGAGACGAAATTTGCTTGATCTAAAAAGAGTACTTGAGGAACATAAATTTTATATCCGAACGCCAAGTTTTCTTCTCCGTGACCATAATAGCCTAAGAACAACGCTCCATCTCGAAGCTCCGAGTTTACAAAGTGAGTATCCGCAGGATTTGCACCGTAACCTGCACATCCCCAGTAAATCTCCATCCCGTTGTCATATTCAGGCTGTGGCTGAAGTGCTTGAATACATGCTTCACCGTCGCGGAGGCTGTAAGCAAAGGCATAGTTAATATTGAACCCAGCATCATTGAGAAGTTCATTACCAACCCGATGAAATCTTTGTCCATAGTCACGCAGACCATCAGCGTCGCAGACTGTTTGGTTCGGTGCAGGACAAAAATGTCCCTGATCGCGTCCAACTATACCTAGCGTATTATTCTTCCAAGACCTATCACCTGGAGTGACACAGTACTGAAACATCTTATCGACCACAGTTTCGAGTTCATCGGCACTTCCCACTGGAAATCTACCAATTGAAACATCCTCCAGCAGATCATATGCACCAGGGGACGATTCAGTAAGGCAGGCATACATTCTGTCGCAGCCATATCCAATCGGTGACGGAATTAGCCAATGATCTCTTTCCATATCTTCGTCTGGATCATCAAACCTATTTTCATCTCTTGCGTCGCCTATGAGAAGAACGTATTTCAGCAAGCCGTCTCCTGTATGATACGCGTCGCCGTCCTCGAAAACGTCTTGAATATAGTCCCTAATTCCTTCCCATTCTCGCTCTCCTTCGGAACCGTAAGGACCCGGTTGAATCGAGTTTGCCTCGTCTCCGTATTGTGCTATACATATGTCGAATCCTGACAACGAGGCGCGCAGATCTGCGAATCGAATAACCTGATCAACGAAACCATCCCAGTGAGAATAATCAGGATCTTGGTTGTCCGTAACTCCACTGTCAGGTATGATAATCAAGTAATCACAGGTAATAGCTGTTTGAGAAGCTGTCACCCAAGATACAATTCCGTTGCCAGGTAAACCTTCAGGCGTGATGGGGTCTGTACAATTAATGACAGAGCCGTAAGTGGCTCCGTTGAATATGCCCAGGTCATGCACTGCTGAACCGGAGCCTCCTGAGAATGTGACTGTGACAGTTAGTGTATCCGTTACTTCAATCTTTGAACTATCAGGGCTGAAGAGTATTGGGTAAACTTCAACATGTACTAATTCTTGAGTAACAAAAACGCCCAAGTCATCATTTGTATATCGATTAGCAGGATAATAGTCATCTTCCGAGTAGATCTTGCTGTTTTCTGTATATGTGTAACTTGGCATGGCCATACCATGGTCATAATTGAATGTGACTTCTGGTACAGGTGCGACATTGTAGCCCGTATAGTACAGGACTCTTCCGCCGGATATTGCTACTCCCACTGAACTGCCCGTTGGTACAGCGATATTCACTGGAATATTGGGCAGTCTGGGAACATCCTCTGTTTCATCGAAATTACTGCCATTGTGATAATCCAGTAGTTGATATGTTTCTTTGCCCACTTCCAAATCTTGTACCCACATACCGGGCACTGTTATACGATATTGTACCTGAGAATCTGAAGCTGAGAGTAGAGTGATTTCAGGTTCCGCAGGATCGTTGCTGTGAAAATTTACCCAGCCTCCCGCATGAAGAATAGACGCATGCAAGAATGTCAAAAGACTAATTAGTAATACGCGAGATGATGTTGACATGGTGTTACCCCTGTTTGTTGATTCATTTCAGCAGAATGACAGGCTTTGTCTTTGTTACGCCATCGGATCGGACCTCTATCCAATACCTTCCCGATGACAGTTGCTTTCCTTGGTTGTTTATCCCATCCCAGATAAAGGATGAAGCAGCGCCTTGCCACTGCCAAACCTGGCGACCTAATATGTCATAGATCATTATTTCCTTTTGTTGATAGGGGAGATTATTCAACTCAATTGTTATGGCTGAGTTAAACGGATTGGGGTAGACCGACAGCTTCATCGTTTCCGGGATGATCGGTGGGATCTTCGCTACTCCAACTATGTATTCGTCACTTCCTGCTACGACAATCGCCCGGCCTCGCCTTGCATCAGCCCAAGTATTGGTTGCGCCAATAGCAAAGTCAGCAATCCCGTCTCCGTTGACATCTCCCAGTCCACAGGCCGTGCGGATGCCATATAGTTCCTGCCAGCCGAAATCCAGTACATAGAAAATGGGATCGGGATTAATCCAGCGATAGCTCAGATACAGCGCGAACATTCCAAAGTTATCGTCCACTGCGACCAAATCATTATAGCCATCATCATTGAAATCACCGATGGATACAATCGGATTGCCATACCGCCCTAATGGCATTGTCAAGGTATAATCCGGAATCGGCGATAGTGTCTCGCCTCCGAAATAGACATCAATGTAACCTATAGCTGGCACTAAGAAGTCGTCCTTTCCATCTCCGTTGATGTCCTTTATAATGTCCCTCCAGTTTTCTGTAGAAAGATCACTTATAATCTGCGGAATCGTATCCGGTTCAGATGAGCCAAACCAGGCTCTCTGACCACCCACATCATAGACACTGAGAATATCTGCGAATCCATCCCCATTTAAATCACCAAAGGCTATCGGTAAGGATAACTGTGACCCCAGAGGATCATCATGGACGATCCAGTCCGGTTCAAGGTCGAACGGATCACCCCCGAATATTACCTGACCAATACCACTTGAACTTTCCAGGAAAAGATCATCGTATCCATCTCCGTTGAAATCGCCCATCCCAACGTAGCGACTACCTCCTCTTAGCGAATCGTCAAGGTCAGGGGAAAGGTCATTTGAGGGTCCACCCCAGTAGAAGTAAATCCGCCAACCAGTGGCACCGAGTTCTGGATCGAGTGTTACTTGCCAGTCAACAAAACCATCTCCGTTCAGATCTCCGACTTGAGAAGCATAGCTTGTTCTGAAAACAGAATCTCCGGCGGTGATCGTTAAATAAGGTGTTGTGCTTGGCGGATCACCACCATGGAAGAATTCTATGTAGGCATCCTCCGGGTAGTTCTGCCAGTCTCCGGCTGCATTCACTATCCAGTCTGTATACCCGTCATCATTCTGATCCCCCAAGCTGGAGATGCTTGAGCCGAAATGTGAGCTGTTATACAGCCCACTCCGATCCCAGATGACGTCCGGCATGGGCTGGGCATAAGTGCTATAGTTTATTAAAAGTATAGAAATTATGTAGTATAAATGTTTCATTTCACTATCATCATTTTTGTGGTTACTTGATGGGTACCAGCCGTAGCTTGAACAAAGTAGGCACCTGTCGGCAAATGGGTGCCATCAAATCGATATCGATAAATATTCGAATGTGCATAAAGGCTGCGTTCCTCGACGAGACGACCTGTAATATCAAAGACACGCAGAGTAATGTCTGTCACGAAGGGCGGCAGATTGAATTCAATGGTCGTTTCTGAGTTGAAGGGATTGGGGTAGACCGAAAGTTTCATTGTTTCCGGGACGACAGGAGGAATCTTTGTCACCCCAACTATATAGTCGTCACTCCCTGCCACGACAATCGCCCGGCCTCGTGTGCTGCCGCCCCAACTACTGGTTGCCCCAATTGCAAAATCATCGATCCCATCACCATTGAAATCCCCTATCCCGTCGAAACGCTCCTGATAGTCTACAAAATGATCAAAGTCGGGCAACATATCCTGTTCTGGTCCACCCAAACAAAAGTAGGTATGCAAACCCGGACCTCCGAGTTCCGGCCAGAGTACTATTTTCCAGTCGATATATCCGTCGCCATTAAGGTCTCCAGCGCGATCTGCGTAGACAGTTTTATAAACCGAGTCTCCAGCAGTAATCGTCCAATAGGGTGTTGTGCTCGGTGGATTACCGCCGTAGAAGAATTCGATGTAGGCATCTTCTGGGTACTCCTGAGTGTTACCTACAGCAGTGACAACCCAATCCGTATACCCGTCGTTATTCTGATCTCCCAAACTGGAAATATTTGAACCGAAATGAGAGTTGTCATACCGACCACTTCGGTCCCAGATGACGTCCGGCATGGGCTGGGCAAGGCATGCGCCTTCCAAGCTCAATAGTATTATGAATAGTATCTGTTTCATAACGAATCCCTAATAAAATAAAAAGCAAACCCCACCTATCAGTCTCGGACAGGAAAGACTTGCTTTATAATAGTACTCCGTTGGTTCGTGCTTAGATGCACAATTCAATATAGCACGATTCTATCGGGGTGTCAATAGTATTGATAGACATTTCAAACTTTGTTCTTCGAGATTCGGGTGTTTAGGTACTGTTCTAATGCAGGAAAATCAAAAGTTAGTAGTCTCTGCGTGAAACTATAGAGGTGACACTGGTTGCGAATCCAATGATTCACATGACGGTAACAGATCCCCAAAATCAACCCCTTCGTGACCTGAAAATCACGTTTCTGGGTCACACGATGGTCGTCGATTGGCGTCGTTTGGTGGCGCTTGGGGGCGTTTGACGTGACCCCGTTTGGTTGCAAATGAAACGACGGGTGAGTTAAAACAAGTGTTTACATGGGATTATTGTCAGTTCTCTCACGCCGGTAACACGGGTTCGAGTCCCGTACGGGCTACTAATTAACAAAGGGTTACGTCATTGACGTAACCCTTGTTTCATTTCATGGATTCATTAAGGTTCTATTTGACCTATGTTTTCCGCTTCACGCCAGATCGCAAAAGGCCACTTTGCAGTACATGATCGCTCTTAATTACAGATTAAGAAAGATCCACCACAAAACTTCCTGAATGACGAGGGTAGAACAACCTCTTGATTTGTCGTCTCCGGTCCGCTCCTGTAATTCACATGAAGTTCGAAGTAAAATGCCAGCATGAATCTCTGCTTAATAAAATCGTATCAGATCAATCAATTCATCGATCAGTGAATCCTGAGCCATTCGCCACACAAGTACCGTGAGTTGTGCACGAATTGAGCGACAGGTCACCATTGGAAAGACTAATTCTGAGACGCCGTAACTACGTAAAACTGTTTTTCATGCGGATCCGACAGAATGCCGCTGTCCGTGTAGGTTGTGTTGGGTGTTGAGTGAATCTCATTGCCGCCGTCAGGTACGAAATCCGGCCACACATCCCGATGTACTGTGTAGGAGTTTGCCCCTGCGACGGAATTCCAGCTTAATATAACATCATTCCCGCTACGGATAATGGTTAATCCGGCAGGTGCATCTAACGGACAGGGCGTACCCGTGATATTCAGTGTGAACTCCCCGGAATCAAAATCATAGCCTTCAATGATAATATAGTAGTTGGCGGCAGCATTCGCCATGAACTCGACTTCGCTCTGCAGACCGCAGAAATCGTCGTTGCATGCTACGATGACATTTCCGGGACACGATCCATCGGTTCGCACTTCCAGGCCCGTATCATACAGTGATCCGCACAATGAGGCGTTTACATATTGGCATTCAGGCAGATTCATTGTATAGAAAACGTCCGGCGCACCTCCTCCTATGCAGTGTGCCATATCGTAATTGGCCGATTCAGTACTACCTGTATCGGAATAGGGCAACGAAGTGACAGCCGTTCCCGGACAGGTATCATTTTCCGGCGGCGGTCCGATAGTCCCGACACTATATACAATGGAGAGGCCTGTCTGTGCAGCGTCGGTCTTTTCGACTACAAGCGTATAAAGTCCCGATGAAATCGGCGTATAGGTCAAGACTTCGCCAAAGCCGCCGGTCGAATCATCGACAGCGGCGATTGCGCTCCCGCGCCCTGATATACCGTTGTCTTCGCTGAACAATCGCAGAGCGATATTCGAGCTGCCGGAAATTCGTTGACATGTGATGTTGTAGTCTGTGCCGGAGAAGAGGAGGAAGTGATACATGTTCCAGATACTTCCTGCCGTTAACGTATCAAGACCGCTGGACCATGCATCATTCTCATACACCCGCCCAAACACGTTCTGGGCTTCTATAAAGAAGTTATCCGTTGCTCCATTGTAATTAATCACTGCGGGATAGAAAGTGGAATCGTAAGATGTCGGAACAATCACATAGTCCGGATAATATGCGCCGTAGGTTGAGGTCCCTACGTAATTCGTGAAACCGTCGCCTGTACCCGAGTAGTTCGAACACAGATACAAATCATAGTCGGCAGACGATGACGATGCAAGGATTGCAACTCCTGACGGTGAGTTGCCGCCCGGATCAAAAGAGAAACCCTTGCTGTTCGGATATACCCACGTACCGTATTCAGGAGGCGACGCGCGCAGCACAGGAGCGTCGCGTGTCAAAGCCAGCGGACTCCATGCGTATTGCCATGTGAATTCATTATTTGCTTCGTTTGATTCAGCAACTGTGTTGTCGCGGTCAAGTTCGATGGTTAGAGTGTGACGGCCGCCGCTAATTGTTCCGACATCATGGTTGTTGACTTCTCCGAATTCAAAGACGCCAAGTGAGCCGGAGTGAACCAGCGATGCAAGCGCATTTCCATCCAACCGGATTTCATTGGTGAACGCCGCTGAGGAGCTGTTTGTACCGTCGTTATACCATGTCCCGTTAATATAGTTCGTGGTGTTTCCCTGAATCGCCGCCGGCCAACTGCAGCTTGCGGGTGTTCCATCCGGTGTGTTTCTCGCTACTGCGGGAAACACCCAGCCGGGGCGGCCCGCCGGAATCAGATCCGGAGTTCCCGGACTTTCGAATTTGAACGTATAAGTTCCGCCAATTGCATAAGAACTATAGCCGGGTTTGATGACTACTGCCGCGTAATAACCCGTAATGGGGGGAGTGTAAACGATATATTCGGTCCCGTCCGCTCCCTCGGCGTCTTTCCATACCACATAATCATAAAAGTCCTGATACTCAGAGCCCGGCAAGTATAGTCCGATGCCAAGATCAAATCCGCCGAAGAGATCAACCGCACCGATAAAATACTGTTGTCCGGAAACCATATACAGTTCAAACACATCCAGTACATCATTCGGGTCCATCGAACGTGAGCTCTCGAAAGGCGTACTCCACGCATTGATGCTGCCGTCCGCCTCGATCGCAAAATTTGAAGTGGAAGAGGTGCTGAAGCGGATCGCCTGGAACAGCCTCGATGTTCCATAGCCTGAGATATTTCCGTTGATCAGTATGACGTCGCTTGAACCGGAGCCTCTTGCACTAACCTCCTGGTGAATGTCGAAACCACTCGTACTTGAGTAGGAATCGGCATAGCAGTAGAGATCAATATCATTACCCGACTGCGGCAGAATACCGACCGCCGTCCACCAAGTTCCGGCTGCGCGAAAGCCGTCTCCATTCAGATAGACCGGACTTCCCCAGTCTTTCACGGGCGGTGAAAGGCGTGTAATGCCCACATCGTTTGTGAGTTGGAACGGAGACCAGACAAACTGATTCGTAGTGCTGTTATTGGTGTGATCGTACTCCGTGAACCAGCTCTCGGGATTAAGTTCCCAGATAGTCGTGTGTCTGCCGCCACGCACTGTGATGGGTCCCCTGTTCATCGCATAGCTTGTGCTAAGCGCCGGTATGTTCGGCGTCCAAGTTTCAGTCCAGTTGGGATTGTAGTCATCAACATAGAAGCGGGTTTCGACTCCCGAGCTCCCTGCGTCCGGAGCAGGAGACCGACCGTCATTCGCAATGCCCAAGTTCAAGTAGGTGGTTGCCGCGTTACCGTCGAGAAGCGGTGAAATCCCGCAGAATCCCGGTATTGCGTCGTTCTGATTGCGCGGTACGACCGGACCGGTCCAGTCTGAACGATGATCGGGCCGCACATCGGGTTCAATATAGTTAATGGCATCCACAAGGTTGGGCCGCTCTCCAACATCACGTGTTCCCGTCCAGGGCGTACCGGTCGTGGAGAGGTAATCCCGCATTTGAGTCGGACTTATTGTCGTACCGTACTTTCGCTGGGAGACTCCCTGCAGGCAGTTCCCCGCACCGACAACCATGGGTGATGCGCCGGACGTTCCTCCAAAATACAGTGTATAGGCCTGCAAAATATCACCGGGATTCCAGCCAGGTGTGTTGTTATAACCGCAGCTTGCGATACTGCCGCCCCACCCCTGGCAATCAAGACGCGAACCGTAGCAAGACCAGCATTCGGCTGCGCGGGTTCCGGGAACAGCCGCCCCAACTATGATTGCACCGGAGTCACGATACCAGCGCTGAAACCGATTGCCATAAACAGCATTGTCCAGATCCATCTGTCCGTTGCCGGCTGCCTCGTATACGATGATGCCGTTCGCGGTGTGCGTCTGGATTGCATTAAAATTATTATCCCAGTATTCCATAGCAATCAGCCTGAATTGACCGCAATTCCCGCAGTCCGTATCACAGGGATAGCCCGGATCCGGTCCTTCCGCATGATGTTCGATGAGATAGGACTCCCCCGCAAACAGATTTGCCGCCGCCAGATTGAGAGCGGGAACCAAATCGTCTTCTCCCTGTACCCACGAAGAGATACCCTTGGGTGTAACATCGCAGCTGATGCCTGTCACACCATACGTATTGCTGCACGCCGCGATAACTCCGATTACGGCATCTCCGTGGTTTGCCGGCTCGTTTCGATCACCGCCAATCACCGCGAAATCAGTCGGAAAATCTTCATGACCTTCCGTCCAGTCGAGTTCAATATCAATGCACCATGCATAAGGATTACCGCGCCCCCCTTCCGGATAATAAGCTCCGGAGTAATTAGCATGGACTCCCAATGGTGCCGTATCGAGATAGCTCTGATATGAAACAAAACTCGGAGTCGTCGGAGGGATATCGCTGCAAGCCAGCTCCATCCGCGGCATGTAGAAAGCGGTTTCGACGATATCAATCGCGATAACCTCTTGAATCAGCTTCAGCGCATCAGGATTCCCGGGAATTTCAAGGACGTAGAAGTTGTTCAGATTTGCGAGGTCTTGACCGGTGTTGCGCTCCCCGTTTGCTTCCCAGTAATCGAATAAGTCCTCAGGCAGTTTCGGACACTCGCGGCGGATCAGCAGATTTTTATGGCGATTCAGGAACTCGCGCACCTGTGCTGTGCTTGTTCCAGTTTTGGAATAGAGACCATAATCATTCCATCGAATCATCGCTTCCTCGATGAACTTCACCACCATGCGATGTGGATTGGAGACATCCACTACAGACAGGTAGAAATCCTTTTCGGTAACCTGACGCGGGCGCAACGGACCTGTTGCAGGCTCGATTTGCATGGGAGGAAAATCCACATGCTCTCGAAATTCAGTCGTCCAGGCCGGATAGTCGGGAACGATTTCTGATTTTGCTTCCGTCCCATATTCTATGTGTGGATTCGCGCCCGCAACTCTTAATAGGATGCAGAGTACGGCGATCCACCAAGTGGAAAGATGAAAATACTGCTTCATATCTCACCTCACCGGGACGAAGGTGTTTGGGGTCCGTTGGAAGCTTTTTGGCTGGGCTCCGGTGACTTTTCGACGACGATTGAGGTTCGATCCTTTTCCTTCCGCGAGAGAGTCCGGAGCTGGTCGAGGTGATTCCTGATTTCGGTTTCACGTTCTGTGTCATTGTTGGCAGCGGCCCACTCCAGCAAAATCTCCAGCCGTGATATTGTCGCGTCCTGCTTTATCGCAATGATTTGCTTCTCAAACGCTTCAACCTCCTTGGCAGAACATTCGGATAATTGAGCCTCGATCAGCTCAATTTGATGCTGCGTTTCTGTTCTTAGAACTTCCAGGCGCTTTTCGAAAACCTGAGCAAGTTCTGTAGAATTCGGTTCAGCACTCAACACCGTAAAAGCAGACAAGAGCACAGAACACAAAATGAAAAGACTGATTCTCATAATTTTGCTCCTTATACGCAATGGGCGAGTTGTGCATCGCAAAGCAACGCACATTATTCGTCGAAGGGAAACGGACTGATGGAAGGGAAGATTAGTCTTGGTTGCGGAACGGGCAGGCAGCAGAAGAAGAGATGTCAATTCCGGGAGGGGGAAACCGTCAGCCAACCGACAGCCACCTTCGGCTATTAACAATAACAAGATATACTCAACTTTTGCTAATCACAAGGGTAAAAGCGGGTCATCTTAACTATTTCAATTTAAGTCCTAACAGCAAAAAATCCAAATCGTTAAGGATTTTCTTTGCGGAAACAGGATTGTTCCAACACTCGAAAGTTGTACCTCAAGTGATATCGGAGATTGTCGAGATTGACTGCTTATGGTCCCATAACCGGCCGTTGATTGGCTCCTCTTGCACGTTTGGCTTAACTAAAGAGTGGCGGAACTTGACGTCGAATGCAATGAGTGGCGAGTAAATGATAATTCATGATGGGAAGTATAGTTAGCCCTTGCCCCGGAGGTCGCGGGTTCAACCCCATCGGTTACGCAATAGCAATAAGCCTGAAGGGAAAACTCCTGAGGGTGTTCTTGCTTGGATCAGCCTCTTTATCTCATTTCAAATTGTCCTGTTTTGACACTATCCTCTCTTAAGAGAAAGTTCCAACAGAAATCCAGGAGAAAGAATTCGTATGAGCTGTCATGCCAAACACGTCAAGCAACTCCGACAAACAGAAGCCTGTTCGATGATTTTACCGCAAGCTTCTTTGAATACATTTGCTTGCCGATATCAATGCTGTTCGTATTGCTCATTGTTCAACAGCAGTTTGCCGGAATGCATTTATCATGCAGTTCTCGGCAAAGCTGCTGCAATCCGCAGTTAAGATCAGTTCATAGTCGCGAGTAAGTCCTTACAGGTTATGGCTAAACAGGACGCTCAGAAAGAAATTGAACGATATTGTCCTTGATCCTGAGTCTTCATGAAGAGCATATTGGTGAGATGTTGTACGGAATCAAACAACGGAGTTCGAATTCGGACAATTTCGTTGAAGATACAACTCATAAGACACTCATTATCAAATACATAAGCAGGGTACATTTTTTGAATTAACCGCAGATATGAAAACTGATCGACCGTTAAGCTCTGAAACCCTGAAAGCGAAGCAGCACAAGCGATTTCTGAAGCTGGGATTCGCCGTCGTTTCAGTGCTTATTCTGGGATATATATTGCGTGAAGTGCTGCAGCCCGGAATCAGTGCGGACTACGTCCGAACCGCGGTTGCCGAACGCGGAGACGTGATGGCGACAATTCAGGCAACAGGTCTCGTCGTCCCGGAAGCGGAGCAAGTCATTCCCTGTCCCTTCGACGCGCGGCTGAAAACGGTTTTGCGAGACGCGGGAGCCGGACTCGAGCCGGGTCAATTGATGCTTGAACTCGATGACAGCGAAATCTTGGCGGAAGTGGAGGCACTGAAGGATGAGACAGCCCTCACACAAAACCGCATCGAACAGCTGCAGACGGAATTAGTCGGCAAAACGAATGATTATGACAGCCGGATTGAAGTCGCGAATCTTCGTTCCGAGCATCTCCGCACGAAAACCGAGCAGCAGCGGTACTTGCAGACCATCAGCGCGGCGACCGCATGGAATGTGCGCGACGCGGAGCTGGATGAGAATATCGCGAAAATCGAGCAGGAACAGCTCGTCGCTCAAAAAGAGCGGCTCATCGCAGAAACGCAGAAACAGATCGAAGGTCTTGAAATCGAGCGCAGGCTGCTGCGATCCAAGTTGGAGATCTCCGATGCAAAATTGAAGCAGGCGGGCATCCGCGCGGATCGCGCGGGCGTACTGATCTGGATTGCCACGGAACAGGGCTCGATGCTCCGCGAAGGAGAGATTATCGCAAGAGTCGCGGACCTGACCCGCTTTCGGATTGAAGCATCCGTATCCGATATGCATGCGACTCGACTCGCGCTCGAGATGCCTGTGATTATCGAGGTCAACGGTGAAGCGCTTTCAGGCCGGATCATCGGCGTGCCTCCCGCCGTGACCCAGGGACGCGTGACAGTGATTATCGGGCTCGATCAGCCTTCTTATTCCGCCCTGCGGCCAAACATGCGCGTCGACGTACAGATTATCACAGACCGCAAGCAGAATGTACTCAGAGTAAAGAAGGGACCTTTCGTGAAAGGATCAGGCCAACAGGATGTCTTCGTGCTGAAGGATGGAGACGCGTTTCGTATTCGTGCAACGGTTGGCACGGTCGGTGTGGACTATGTCGAGATCAAAGACGGCATTGAACCGGGAGAAACGGTCCTGATCTCCGACATGGAAGACTACAAGCATCTCAAGAAGGTAAGAATCAACTAATCCGGAATTAATTGGAGACAAGGAGTACAAATGGTCGACCTTGAAGGCATCGAAAAAGTATATCAAACCGACCGGATCGAAACGCTGGCACTATCCGGCATCAACTTTCATATCGAATCCGGCGAGTTTGTGGCGGTGATGGGGCCGTCCGGCTGTGGAAAAACGACCCTTTTGAACATCATCGGACTGCTTGATGTTCCCTCCGCGGGGAAAGTACATATTGACGGAAAGCAGATCAAGAACTGGGATGACAGGCAGATTTCCGCGATGCGCAATAACAGAATCGGCTTTATCTTCCAGTCTTTTCATTTGATCAAGGATCTTTCGGTCATGGATAACGTGGAGATTCCCCTGCTCTATCGCCGGCTGTCAGGAAAAGAACGAAAGGAAAGGTGTTATCGCGCGCTCGACCGGGTCGGTTTGACATCGCGCGCTCATCACCGTCCATCGCAATTATCGGGCGGACAGCAGCAGCGGGTCGCCATCGCACGGGCCATCGTCGGTCAGCCGGCGCTACTGCTGGCCGATGAGCCCACCGGAAACCTTGACAGCCAGATGGGCAGGGATATCATGGAGATTCTGCTGGTGCTGAATCGAGACGAGAAAACAACCGTAGTGATGGTTACTCACGATTCGCATCTCGCGGATCAGACCAACCGGACGGTTCACCTGTTCGACGGCCGACAGGTCAGTTGAGGAGCATATCATGTTCAGGAACTATCTTCGCATTGCTTTTGCCGTGTTCATGCGCCGCAAGTTTTTCACGCTCATTAGTCTCTTCGGAATCACGTTCACGCTCGCGATTCTCGTGGCAACCATCGGTGTCATGGACAACACCTTCGGCGAGCTGCCTCCCGAAGTGAATCAGGATCGCACGCTGAATGTATTCAGCCTCTATTCTTCGCGAGAAACCGAGCAGGGAACGCAGGTGATGCATACCCGAGGCATATCACAAGTCTTTCTCGAACGCATGACGAAGGAACTCCCCGGAATCGAACGAGTTTCTTTGTACAGCAACAGGGATCCGGTGACTTCGTATCATGGCGGCGAGCAGTTGGAAAGTCAACTCAAGTATGTCGATTTGGAATTCTGGAGGATTCTTAGGTTCGAGTTTCTGGAGGGACGCCCGTTCACAGAGGATGAATATAAAAACGCCGCTTTCACGGCGATCATCAATGAAACGACCCGCCGGAAGTTCTTCGGAACTTCGCCGGCAGCCGGGAAAACACTGGAACTGGGGGGAAACAGCTACCGGGTCGTGGGAGTCGTGCATGATATCCCTTTGATTCGCAATATCTCCTATTCCGATATCTGGCTGCCAAGAACCCTGAAGCCGGATATTCCCGAAGAAGACAGGATTTTCGGATCTTACATGGCGCTGATTCTTGCCGAGAATTCCGGCAATTTTCATCAGATTAGAGAGGAATTCAGGTCAAGAGTCGAGGAATATAAACAGAGTGACAAAAGTTATACGATCCTTGTGTGTTACCCGGAGACTCTGTTTGAACAGGCCGCACGAGATATGCTGACGGACGGCAGTACCTACACCGATGCGTCATTGCCGGCAATCGGGGCGATCATCATTCTCGGAATTTTGTTCATGGTGCTGCCGACCATAAATTTAGTGAACCTGAACATAGGTCGAATCGCGGAACGGGCTTCCGAGATCGGGGTCAGGCGCGCCTTCGGCGCTCCCACCGGATCACTGATCCTTCAGTTCCTGGTGGAAAATGTCATTCTGTGCCTCATCGGAGGAATCATCGCGATTCCTTCAGCGTATCTGATTCTGGAGGCTATTTCCAGTTTGGGACTGATTCCATTCTCCGAGTTCACGATCAACTACCGGGTCTTCGCCTATGCACTTGCAGTAACCTTGTTCTTCGGGATTTTCTCCGGCGTGTATCCGGCGTGGAGAATGTCAAGAATGCATCCAGTGGATGCGCTTCGGGGAGGAGGAGCCTGATGATATCGCCGGCAAATCTCAATTATAATAGAACAGCCCGGTCTGATAGAGTGCTGTGCTGTGTATTCCTGTTCCTGGCCGGCATATTCGTTTGCGCGGCAATACTGACAACCGCACGATTCAACTCCTGTGTCGCGGCTGATCCATCAGACATTGGCAGCTTCATTGAAAATGACACGCTGCCCGATTTGGCTGCGCCGGTATTTTTTGCGATCATATCGGGTGTCGGCTTCACCGGGTACGACCTTTTGAGTCAGTCCGAACAAGCCGCGGCCACATCCCATACGCATGGTTCAGCACAAGACAGTGAAGCGATTTATCCGCTTCTGATTATCGGAGCAATCGCAATATTGCTGATGCTGCTGGTTGCCGCAGGGATGTTCGGCGCCTTTTGGCTGATCTCAAGATATCGCAGCGATGAAATCAACGGAGGTGATTTATGATGCGGCACATATTCAAGCAGCTATGGAATCGGAAGCGCGCGAACAGTCTCATGATCATCGAGCTCTTCATCTCGTTCATCGTAGTTTTCGCACTCTTCGCAGGAGTTGTGTCGACACTGCTTTATACAGACAAACCGACGGGCTACAATGTTATTGATGTATATACCGCGCGCATACAGCCGCACACATACGAACCGGATTCGCTGGAAAAAATCGCGATTTTTGAGACCTCCGGCCAGCTGATCGACGAACTGAAGAGCATGCCGGAAGTGATCGAAGTTGCCAGCCTTTTCCCGCTGCCTTATGGCGGTTCCACGATCAGCAACGTCTCGGATTTCCGGGATTTACAGGACGTTCGTACTATTTATGTTGAAGCATCGGATCGGATATTTGATGTCATGGACACCCGGATTCTGGACGGGCGCGGATTCGAGGAGAGCGATGATGCACTCGACTATATTCCCTCGATGGTGAATCAAGCATTTGTCGATGAATATTGCAACGGTAAACCGCCGCTCGGCGAGGCACTGGATGAGGACGCGACATTCCGGGTAGTCGGGATCATCGAAGACTTTCGATATCGAGGTGCTCTTACGAAGCGCCTCCCGCTGATGATGACGCGACGGAGTCTTGAAGTAGTAGACAAGGGCTATGAGCCGATTCGTGCGGTCGTCATCAAAACTCATCCGGGGACGACCGCTGAGTTTGAAGAGGAAGTGCAGAAACTGACTGAGAACATGCATGCGGGTTGGACGGCGCAGGTCAACCGTCTAAGTCAATTGCGTGAAGGACACTATAAAGATGTGGTCTCTCCCCTGCTCATGGCGGGGATGATTATCGGTTTCCTGATGCTGATGGTCATTCTCGGAATGATCGGCGTTTTCTGGCTGGCGATTACGCGCCGCACCGAGGAAATCGGAGTTCGTCGTGCGATGGGGGGATCGAAGCCGGACATTTATCGCCAGTTCCTGGGTGAGATTGCGGCTCTAACAACAATCGCCATGGGCGCGGCTTCACTGTTGATTGTTCAGATTCCATTGCTGGGAATTATCCCGGAACTGACTTGGGGAAATACGATCATCGCGCTCATTGTTTCGGCGGTATTTATGTACCTGATTGCAATGATGAGCGGATTGTACCCGGCTTGGATGGCGGCAAGAGTGCAGCCGGCGGCCGCACTTCACTATGAATAGTGACAAAGAAAATGAAAAAAAGGCGGGAGTCCTCTGGATGTTCCCGCTTTTTTCGCTATATTTATCAAAAACACGGAAGCAATGGTCAGGCAATTGAGCAAAAGATTGAAAATACTGATTGTCGACGATGACGAGGCGGTTGCTTCGTCACTGGCCCTGCTGTTCAGGCAGTCAGGCCATTCCGCCCACATTGAAGCCGATCCTGAGGCGGCCTTGCGAACGATAGCGGAAACCGGGAAAGATCCCGTTGATACATTCGATCTCGTATTCCAGGATATGAATTTCTCGAGGAAGACCACGGGCGAAGAAGGTCTATCCCTGCTGTCAGAAATCAAGGATCGATATCCTTCACTGCCTGTCGTCCTGATTACCGCCTGGGGTTCGATCGAGCTGGCCGTCAAAGGGATGAAAGCGGGGGCCGCCGATTTTCTGACCAAACCCTGGACTCATGAGCGTGTGCTGCATGCAATGAACACCACTCTCGGTATCGCCAGAGTGCTGACAACGCCGACGGGATCAAAAACACTGACGCGAGACAAGCTGGATGCGCAGTATGATTTCAACGGTTTAATCGGCAAAGATGCGGCGTTTTTGTCCGTACTTGATGTGGTCGGGCGCGTCAGCCGCACGGAGGCCCCGATTCTGATCACCGGCGAGAGCGGAACCGGGAAGGAGCTGATTGCCGAAGCGATTTGGAGAAACAGCGAGCGCAAATCGGGTCCGCTTGTAAAGGTGAATTTAGGCGGTATTCCGGGGACGCTGTTCGAGAGCGAAATGTTTGGTCATGTCAGAGGAGCATTCACGGACGCCAAAAAGGATCGTGCGGGCCGTTTCGAGTCCGCCGCAAGCGGAACGATTTTTCTTGATGAGATCGGAGATCTTGAACTCAGCAGTCAGGTAAAACTGCTGCGGGTGCTGCAGGATCGAACATTCGAGAAAGTCGGCTCAAGTGTTACACAGACAGCGAATGTCCGAGTGATCTCCGCAACGAACCGCAGCCTTCCCGATTTGATCGAGGAAGGAGGCTTTCGCGAGGATCTCTTCTATCGGTTGAATCTGATTTCCGTTCACCTGCCGCCGCTGCGCGAACGGGGAGACGATATTCAGTTGCTTGCCCGGCATTTTCTGGAAAAACTGGCTAAACGCTACAATCGGCATGCGGCACATTTCGATTCATCAGTGCCGTCATGGCTTTCCATGCAGAGCTGGCCGGGGAATGTCAGACAGCTGCGTCAGGTCGTCGAACGGGCCGTGTTGCTGGCTCACGGTGAACAGCTTGGAATCGGCGACTTGCAGCAGGCAATGGACATGCAGCCGGCCGAAAAGAAAAGAAGCTTCGATCCGCCGGTCGGAGAAATGACTCTCGATCAGCTTGAGAAAGAGATGATTTCCGCCGCGCTTGCACGGTATTCGGGGCATATTACGAAAACCGCCGCGGCGCTTGGGATCAGCAGAGCGGCGCTCTACCGCAAACTTGAAAAGCATGGCATGACTCCATGACGCTGCATTCACGAGTACTCACCTACTTGATCGTTCTGCATGTTATGATCCTGGCCGCCGGGATTTTCGTGCTCATGGAGCATTTCCGGTTGTGGATTATCC
>JAHIZR010000372.1 GCA_018814465.1 bacterium
ACTCGCGCGCACGCGGCCCTTTTGCAGATTCAAACGGCCCGCATAATCAGGATCGGTGATGCGGCGAGTATAGAATAAGTAATACGGCAGCTCTTCGAAGAGCTGTTTGTTCTCGAGGAAGAAGGGACGCTTTTCCGATAGGAAAATCGGATAGTCGGAGAGGTTAATCTCCTGCGCGTCCACGTCGACCTGTGCGAAGTCGGGTTCATAGGCGAAATCGAGCGTCATCGCGGCGGAGGGCACGGCTTTGATATAGAAGCCGAGATTCTCGTACTCGTTTTCGGAGTGCCATTCGCCGTCGTTAGCTTCCGCATCCCAGCGTCCGACGGCATGCGGCAGCACTTCGATATGCGCGGGGCTGGCGAGATCTTTTAGGCCGTAGAGTGTGCCAACCTGACTCAGATAAAAATCTTTTTGCGGATCGACGGGCGGCCAAAAGGTGCGCTCGGCGCGCCGTTCGATGTAGCGCGCGAAACCGATACCCCAGCCGTCCGCGCGCGCGCCGCCGTGGCGGATGGATTGAAAGGGAATGCGGATTTCACAGGACCAGCCGCTGTCGCTGCGGGCGACGGCGGATTGCCAGACGGCGTCCCAGTCGGCGGTGAACTCTTTTTCGTTGGCGATAGTGCCTTCGGCCTGCACTCCGGCGGCGGTAACGGTATACCAGTAGCCGCTGCGGCGGTCGTGGAAGGAATCGAGATAGATGTCCACGAAATCAGAGCGGTCATCGTTGTCGCGGCGCTGGATTTTGCCGCAGATGCTGTCGGGCGCGGTGTCGTTGCAGAGGAAGCCGAGATAGAGCGCGTCTTTGTCGCTCAGCAGGTAGACGCGCGTGGTCTGCGAAACCGGATCGGGATAGTGCGGTTCGCGTTGGACGAAGCCTTCAGCGACGCCGCCCGAGAACCAAGCGTCTTCGAGTTGACCGTCGATTTTAATGTGGTCAGCCGGACCTGCCGTGACCTCATAGACCGGCTCAGCATAAATACTGTTCCCGAACAAGGTCAGTAACGCTACAAGGAATAAGAATAACTTTGCGGGCAAAACTCCTCCCAGATTGTTGCGCGAGTTTACACGGGGCAACCGGAAAATTTCACTGCCCGTTGATTGCGGTGATTCTATTTGTCGATATCTATTTGCCGCGAGCGGCGATTTCTTTCAGAAGCCGTTCCGACTCGTCGTAAGCCGGTTTGTAGTGATAGGGTGGGCCGTCACAGTAAGCGCGTTCCTTGCCGATTTCGGCATGAAGCTTGGCATTCGGTAGGTTCTTCGCTTCCAGTTCCAGCAGGGCGATGAAGTTGTGGATGTCGGCTTGACACAAGCGGTATTCACAACGATCGGCGATTTCGAGCGCTTCTTCACAGTGCTTGTGGGCCTCTTTCGGATTCTCTTTCTCCCGATGCCAGCGCGCCGAGGCAAGCAGGATGTCGGGTTCAAGCTCGACTAGATTTATCTTACGGCAACGGGTTAAGGCTTCAGTGAGATGCTGTTCGGCTTCGTTCAGTAACTTGTTCTTTAGCTTTGGCTTTTCTGATGCCAGACCCGTCTTTGACCAGCCGAGGAGCCACTCGACTTGAACGCGGTCGCGTACGTTTGGAAAACTCTCTTTTGTCTTTCGCTCCCAGAGTTGTAGCGCCTTTTCGGAAAAATCAAGCGCAGCTTCATACTTGCCTTGCAGTAACGCTGCGAAAGCTTGATAACTGCGAGTACCTGTCAATCCCTGAATAATCCTATCCTGCTCATTAAAAGCGACAGCAAGGTTTATTTCATCACCGGCTTCCGGGAAACACCCGCGATAAGCTAAGAGCCGACCAAGATATTCTCTGGAATAAGCTTCGCTAAACGTGTTTTTATCTTCGATATCAAGTTTCAGCGAAGTCCGCAGATTATTCTCCGCTTCCCTGATCCGGCCGAGTGCTAAGTTATCGTCTGAAAGGTTCTGCAGGCCAGTGCTCTCGCTTGTCGTATCTTTGTTCTTTCGATTAATACCGATTTTTCTTTCAAAGAGCGGGATTGCCTTGCGGGATTGACCCGAACGAGCAACTCCAATTGCCAAATGATTAAGAACGTAGGATTGATCCCTCTCGCTCGAGAGCTTCGGCAGTCTATCCAAACCATCCGGGAATAGCGTGGTCAGCAGCTCGATAGCAAGGTTATACGCGCCAAACTGGTAGTAAAGCACTTTGCTAAGTCTTGATTGATAGAGGCTAAGGGCATCATCAAAACGCCCAGCACGAACCGTGTGATGGCATAGTTCGATGACGGGATTGAGTTCTTCGAGTGTTTGGACCTTTCCTTCCGGAGCCGGCACTTTCTCAAAGTAGTCACGGAGTTGGCTGTGAACTCCTTCGCGATCCGTCAGGCGGTCATAGGCATAGCTGCGGATGATGGGGTGAAAGTCGAGCAGCTTTCCTTCCTGAAAGATGAGTCCGCGTTCAAGCAAATTTTTCAAGGCAGTCTCGAAGTCTGTTTCGCTCTGTTCTCCTTTCTTAAATACGGAAGCTGTTTCGAAGGTAATCGGATTGCGGAAGGCGGCGAGCTTGCTCAGAAGCGTTTTCTGATCATCATCGAGTGAATTATAGGATGCCTCCAGAATGTGATGCTGCTGCTTGCCCTTCAGATTCTCGACCACCTTGCAACCGCGAATAACCGCAATATCATCCGGATTGCGCAGACTCCCTTTGATCATACCGGCTAATAAATTCAAGGACAAGGGATGATAGCCGCATTCCTGACAGGTATCCACGACCTCCGCTCGGGTACAATCAATCCCATGTGCATTAAAGAAAGCCAGTGTGTCTTCAACACTGAAGCTGGACAGGTTTTCATGGCGACAGTAGGCCAGGTTTTCAAGTTCCTTCGGATGCAGTCGGGTGGTCATGAGGATGCGGCTCGCAAGCGGCTGAGATGCGACTGACCTGAGGAAAACAGCCGCGCGCGGATCAATACAGGAACGGAAGTCACCCTGTTTATCCTGAGCAATCTTTTCCCCCTGATAGGCGGCATTCATGGAAGCATAGGCGCGCAACTCCCGCTCGAAACCATCAAGCACGAATAACAAACGATTCTGATAGAGGATATTGACAAGGGCAAGCAGCTTATCGTGCTCTGAAGTGTCCTTATCGAATTTGAGTCCGACATAGCGCAAGGCTGCATTCAGGAACGCTCCGAACTTGGCTTCGGCTTCATAGAAAGACCACCAGAAGATGCCCGCCGGACGTTTATTGTCAGGCACGGCGCATCCTTCCGGCTGTTCACCGACAATGCCCGGAACCGGCAGACCTAAGACATCCCGCTGCACCCAAACCCACGTAACCGCGGACTTCCCCATCCCGCCGATAGCCTCATAGACAAAGACAGGATGATTGTCGGTTGTATACCACTCAGTAAGCAGTTTGCGCTCATCAACGCGCCCCGTGAAGTTGGGCGGCAGGGGATAGGGATGGGCGAAGCAAGGTTGGGGGACACGAGGCAGAAAATCAGGCGGAGCAGTACCAGGAGACTCTTCCGCTTCTGTGTGCTCTTCGTTCCAGTTGAACAGGGCTTGCCGCACGCGTCCGGCAAGATCATCGGGCGAGGTGAACGTAT
>JAHIZR010000373.1 GCA_018814465.1 bacterium
ATGCTGATGATAAGCCTTGAACACCGGCTTCGATGATACGCCCTTCGGCATACTCAATCTCCTGAATCAATACTCCTGTGCCCAAAGATAACTCAACAATACCAAAAATGAAAGAGGCCGACCCAAACTTATGGGACGGCCTCTTTGCAGCGATTAGAGCGGTTCGTACTCTCTTTTCGGAGTGTAGGGGCGCAGCATGCTGCGCTCGTAGTTGGCAAGCATTACTAGCCCCCACCCTCCGGGGTGGGAGACAGAACAGCTATCGTATCAGCATCAACTTCTGTGTTGCACTGAAAGCATCGGCATTCATCTTCACGAAATAGACGCCGCTTGGCATTGACTGTCCGTAGTTATCCGTACCCTGCCAGACGACTGAGTATTGTCCCGCATCACGGAAGTCGTTTAAGAGTGTCGCGACAGTACGGCCCAACAAATCATGAACAGTTAGCGTTACCTGCGCCGGAGCCGCGACATCAAACCGGATCGTCGTTTCGGGATTAAACGGATTCGGATACGCTGGGAGCAGAGCGAAAGATGTTGGAATACCATCGGGAGTGTCGTCAACGGCAACTTCGCCGATATCAACTTGAAGTGAATCTTCGCCATAGGCTTCTGCGTAAGGACCTGGAGGACTAAACATTCGCAGCTTTATAAAGTAGGAGCCAATTTCATCGAAGTCAATCCAGATCGAATCCGATGAAAAATGATCAAAATTCGCGTACGGTTCTTCAGGCTGAGTGAAGTATCGTCTGAACCTTATATCCACATTGATAAAATTACCATTCGGCCCGCTGAATTCAATGAATTCAGTCTCAAAATGAATATCCAATGAGTCTAGAAAGAGATACCAATTATAATATCCAGCCGGTTGAGTGATTTCAATCGTCGGCGCAACATAGTTCACCATGACCGTATCTGACGCCACCGGATCCACAGGATCTATTAATTCGGCAACAAACATCCACACACCTTCTTCATCTAAGAAAACCGGTGGAAGAGTTGTTGATCCCGGGGATGTTACGCTCCACGAATGTTCTCCCCGCATTGCCGTCAAGCGAATTATGCCGTCGACGCCCAGTACGAAATTCCCTATTTCACACGTAACAACTTGCACTCCGCTATGAACTGTCGTATCCTGAGCCGGAGAAATAATCGTAATCGAGGGTGCTGCGTAGAATACATTGACGATATCGAATACGGGCGGATCGAGCGGCTGCATAGAATGGGTAACCAATTCAAGCCGAATCTCGTTCATGCCTTCGTGATAGGTCATAATATAGGGACTACTCGCAGCGGCTCCAAACAACACCCCATCGAGATAGGCGGCGACCATCCCGTCACCGAAGGGAGGTGCGCCCAGTTCGAAATCCGTTACTGTGAACTCCACAATAGCCAGCTGTGAGTTAACACTATCGCCGTCTTGGGGTGCGGAAATCGTAATTGAAGGCGGCAGTTCTCCCAACGGCCCCAGCGTGCCGTCGGGATTGATATTTTGCACATAGATATCGCCGTTCTCGACTCGCGAATCCGGCCAGGCGGCGATAATCTGATCGAAGGGATTGATGCAGACATTCAGATGACCTTTGTCGTCTTCGACCGAACAGAGATCGCGCGGGGAGGGTTCCCAGACTTGCGCGCCCGTGGCATTGTCCACCTGAATCGCCCGAATTACCCAGTTAATCGCGCTCCCGTTGACATAATGACCGTAAGTGACCGTCGCGTTAGCGTCCTGTGTAAACGCATACAAATAAAGTGTCGGATCGGTCATGTGCGGAATCAGTACGATGCCGTTGTCGTCCCACTGCCGCGCGCCCGCTGTGCTGATCTTCTGAACCTGTAAACCGCCTTGAGTTTGTCCCGTATTGGTGGCGGCATAGAAAATAACGACGCCATCGCTCGTAACCGTCAAGGCGGGATTCATTTGCAGCTCAGCCGCACTCATGTCGGTCTGCACACCGTTCGTCGTCCATTCGGCAACGCCCATATTGGTGACATGCTGCACAAAACAGTGATGATCCATATTGCGGGTATCATACCAGTAGGAGTAAGCGCCGCCGTTGCCGTCGTGAATGACATCCGGTTTCATCTGCACACCGATCCCGCCTGTGGTCATAACGGCAGTCGGATCCTCAAACCACAGCTCCACACCGGCGGCATTATATTTCTGCATGTAGATATGGCGCGGCGACCAATACTGCGTGCCCTGATGTTCCAGGAATTGCAGGATCACTGAGCCGCTGTCGGCAGCGGCAAGGCGCGGAATCGAATTGCCGAATTCAGAAGAGAGCGTAATGACCGTCGGGAAAAACATGTCAACTCCCGCCGTGGTCAGCTTGCGCAGATTGACGACGTTGCCCAGCGCGGTTTCCTCCTGCCAAGCGAAAACGATCCCGCCGTCGGTTGTGACACAGACTCGCGGATCAGGCTCGAA
>JAHIZR010000374.1 GCA_018814465.1 bacterium
TCCTCATCACGCGTGAGGTCGAGGACGCTGTCCGGAAATCCGGCATCCGTGAAGGAATGGTACTCGTGTCCGCCATGCATATCACCGCCGCGGTCTACGTCAACGATGCCGAAAGCGGCTTGATCGAGGACATCAAAGAATGGCTGCGCGGACTGGCTCCGACAAAGAACTATCGCCATCATCAAACCGGGGAAGATAACGGCGAAGCCCATCTGAAGAATCTCATTCTGCACCATCAGGTCATCGTTCCGGTCACGAACGGCAAACTGGATTTCGGCCCCTGGCAGCAGATTTACTATGCAGAATTTGACGGCCAGCGCCCGAAACGAATCATTGTTAAAGTCATGGGCGAATAGCGTGGACAAATACACCAAAGAATCTATCAACGAAACCATCGATCAATATCTGCTCGACTGTCTTCCTGCTCGCGATGAACTCCTGAGCAGGATGGAGCAGTACGGTCTCGAACAAGGCTTTCCCTTTGTCGGACCGCTCGCCGCTAATCTGCTTGCAATGCTCGCTGCTTCGATCAATGCAAGACATATCATCGATCTGGGAAGCGGTTTCGGTTTTTCCGCGATGCACATGGCTCGCGTTATTCCCGATAGCGGTCTCATTCTTTGTGTTGACGACAACGAAGAGAATCGCAAGACCGCATTGAAGTATTTCGAAGAAGCGGGCGTTGCGCATAAAATAAAATACTACGACGGTGACGCACTCGATCTGTTCAAGAAGGACGAGTCCGAAGTCGATATAATCTTTTGCGACATTAATAAAGAGCAGTACCCGGAAGCCTTCAAACTTGGATGGCCGCGAATTCGCAAGGGTGGATATTTCGTTGCCGACAACATGCTCTGGCATGGCCGCGTCCTGACCAGTGAGGACCAGCAGCCCTCGACACAGGGAATTCGCGAGTTGACCCGGCTGCTTTACTCCACTGCCAACGCTCGCACCGTGATTATTCCGATCCGCGACGGCCTCTCCGTGACTCTGAAAACCGCTTAACTCGATTTTCAAGCGGTATGTATCCTGCAGCGGACCACTATGAGAACAACCCGATCTGTCATTCTGGACACCCGCCTGCGTTTTCTTGGCTAATCGTTGAATGGACTGTTTGGATGGCGGGGCGTCCAGAATCTCATCCGTATACTCTTTTAGCCTTTTAATGAGTTCAAACACAAAATGGTTCAAAGTCTGTCCCGAACAGGAACTGAAACCGGGCCGCGCGAAATCAGTCAGATTGTTCGGGCGGCCTTTCGCCGTTTTTAATCTCGATGGTCGGCTCTTCGGCATTGACGCCGCCTGCCGCCACATGAAAGCCAATCTGACCGGCGGCAAACTGGAAGGCTCCGTCGTTACCTGTCCCATGCACGGCTGGAAATACGATGTCCGCACAGGCAAATGCCTGACACAGCCTGATTCAGATGTTAATACTCTGCCGGTCAAGATCAAAGACAATACCATCTGGATCGAAATCGAACTGCCGGGATCGAATTCCTATTCAATCGCCTGAATGAAGATTTACTGCTGACGGATTTAGACCGTCCGCATCCGACATAATGATCGTAACTCCACAACGCCGGGAGACACTGAGATGAACACCACTTCGAGATTCACAAGCGTTGCACTAATTCTTACACTCGCGCTTCTGCTGGGGGCCAACCTGCTCCTCGCCGCACCCTATGAAATCCAATTCAAGAGCGGCACTGTCACTCCGACCGCCGGTGAATTTATCATTCCACAAGCAAACCTCGATGAGAGTGTTGAATCCGTGCATGTCCTCCTGCAACTCGAGGACTTCCTGCGCGGCGGTAAGCAAGCCCGGCTCAAAAGCTATGGAGTGGATCTGCTGACCTATCTCCCCGATCGCGCCTATATCGCGGCCATTCCTTCCGACCTGAATGCTTCGCGCTTGGCTCCGCTCGGGGTGCGTGCCATCACTCCCGTCTATCCGGAATATAAACTCCACCCCCGCGTATCCGAGAGCCGCTTCGGCGACTGGAGTCTGCTCGATTCCGGCGAACGCATCTTCGCCGTCGAAATTATGGCCGATATTCCCCTCGATATTGCAGCTGAGGAACTCGAAAAGTCTGGTTATCTCATCGGTTCTCATTATAACGCGGCTCATACCTTGCTTGTCGCATGCCATGAAGCCCTGGCTTCCTTACTCGCCGACTTCGATTGCGTGCTCTTTGTCGACGAAGCCCCGCCGCCCTTGCAGGAGCTGAACAGCACCGTCCGCACTCGACTGCACGTCAACGAAGTCCAAGCCGCCCCCTATAATCTCTCCGGTGACGGCGTCACTATCCTTGTCTTCGACGGTGGTATGGCCGACAACACTCATCCCGATTTTATCGGCCGCATGACCTGGAGCGAAACCGCCGGTATCAGCGACCACGCTACGCACACCTCCGGCACCGTCGGCGGTTCCGGTGCGGCTTCCGGCGGCACCTATCGCGGCATGGCTCCCGCTGCAACTTTAATCAGCGGCCAATACGATGAATGCAATCCCTACTGCTTCTATGAGAGTCCCGGCGACATTGAGGAAGATTACACCAATTGCCGCCTCAACTATGATATCGAACTGACCACCAACTCCATGGGCGCCAATGTCAACTCCAATCAGAATGACTGCGGCTGGCTGGGAGATTACGAAACCACTTCGCGCCTGCTCGACGGTATGGTTCGTCAAACCGTTAACGCCCCTCTGATCATGTTCTGGTCCGCCGGCAACGAGCGCAATGACACCTGGTGCGGCATCTCCACCTATGAATGCATTTCCATTCCCGCCGGTACAAAAAATATCATCACCGTCGGAGCCACCACTGCCGCCGATGCCAGTGCCAGTTTCAGCTCATGGGGACCCACCGACGACGGCCGCATCAAACCTGAAATCGTTGCCACCGGCGTTAATGTGAACTCCTGCGCTCCCGGCGGCGGCTATCAAACCATGAGCGGCACCTCCATGTCCTGCCCGGCTGCCGCCGGCGTCGGCTGCCTGATCCTCGAACAATGGCACACGATGCATCCCGGCGCGCCCGATATGCTCCCCGAAACCATGAAGGCGCTGCTTATCAATTCCGCCACCGAACTCGGAACTGCCGATGGTCCAGACTATCAGCGCGGCTACGGTATCGTGAATGCGCAGGAAGCCATTGATCAAATGATCGCAGGCGGCATTCTGGAAAGCTCGCTCGAAATCGACGAGGTTTTCAACTATACCTTCACAGTTCCTCAAGGATTGGCGGAATTATCTATCAGTCTCGCTTGGAGCGACGTTCCCGCTTCCGGTAATGTCATTCCCACTCTTGTTAATGATTTGGATCTCGTATTGTCCAGCCCGCTTGACACTGATCACCTGCCTTGGGTGCTCAATCCTGATTCACCTGCTTCTGCCGCCACTCGAGCTGAAGATCACACGAATGTCTGTGAGCAAGTCACGGTCGCAAATCCCACACCCGGCGAATGGACGCTGATTGTCACGGGTCTGCTCAATAGCGGTGATTCACAGACTTTCGCTATCGCTTCAAGCATTCCGCTCGTTACTGAATGGACGACGGTATCCGGCACGGTTGCATCTACCGTCACGCAAACCGGTGTTCCCGGTCGCGTTTCCATCGTCGGCGGTTCACAAACTATCTGGACCACTGCCGATGGCGCTTATACATTAAGCCTTCCCCTCGGCGCTTCTTATCAGCTTCGCGCCGAAGCCTATGGCCTGCTGCCCGAAACTGTGACAATCAATGCGAATATCAGCACGATTTCACAAGACTTCGAGCTTGACGATGCGGAGCAAGTTACTTTGTCGGGAATCGTCTCCAACGGTCAGGGATACGTTTTCCCCGGTGCTGCAATCTCTGTTGAGTTCCCCAATTCAACTCCTCCGGGCGCTATTACAGATGCTGCGGGAAACTACTCAATTCTCCTACCAGGAAGCAACCGCTACACGATCACTGCGAACTATATGGGCGTCACAACTTCAGAGATTATTGAATTGCCCGCGAGTGGCACGGCAACCTTGAACATCATCCTCGGCGGCGACCGCCTGCTTCCCGTCGGTCCCGACGACTACGGCTACTATTGCTACGAACTCGCCGACATCGATTTGACTCCCGTTTACGAGTACACCAGCATTATGCCTAGCCAGGGCGGAACCGGTACGCAAGTCGGACCCGGCACCGGTAACGACTGGATTCAGACAGTCAACCTGCCTTTCACCATGACCTATTATGGTCAGGACTACACTCAAGTCACGATTGCCGCCGACGGCTGGGTTGCGATGGGGAGCATTACGGCTTTGGATTCCGCCTACCGCAATGTGAATATCGGCTACACCGGCGCTCCCAACGGCATGATCTGCGTTTTCTGGGATGATCTCTTTCCTTACCATGCCACCGAAGGCGGCGAGATCGGCTACTATCATGATGCCGCCAATGGCCGCTTCATCATCGAGTATCGCGAAGTCCCGCACTTCAATCCGATCACAAATCATGTGACGGCACAGCTCATCATCTATGACTTGGAAACTCGTCCGACGGTGACCGGCGATAACGAATTCGATCTTCACTTCGCTCGTTTCGACTATGTCGGCCCCGGCTCGGATGTCGATCAGGACGCCACCATCGGCATCGAATCTCCGACTGGAACGGACGGTCTGCAGATTGTCTTCGACGGCGTCTACGATCCGCGCAGCTTCCCGCTTGAAGTCGGCTCCGCGCTGCGCTTCACGACCGGACTCTTCGCCGGCATCGGCAGCGTCAGCGGCACGATTACGACCGAGCCGCCGCTGACGGACCTGTCCATGTTTGCGATCGAGATGGGTGAATACAGCACGACCGCTAACGCCGACGGCTCCTACCTGATTGAGAATGTCGCTTCCCGGCAGTATCGCGTGACGATTTCCGCCGACGGCTTTGAAACAGTTCAATCCGAGTTGATCATGGTCACTCCCGATCAGAATACCGTTGTCGACTTTAACAATGTGTATCGCCTCGATCCCGCGCGCAACCTCGACGGCGAGCACAATTCGGCAACTGGTCTTATCGACTTGTTCTGGGATCCTCCGCTTTGGTCGGTTATCAACAATCTTGATGAATTCGTCTCTTATCAAGTCTACGAGCAGGGCAGAGGCTTACTCGGCAATTCAACCGATACAACCTACTCATGGCAGCCGCCCAATATCGGCTATTTCAATTTCTGGGTGAAAGCTATGTACGACGGTGGCGAATCCGTGAATTCGGATACTGTCCGCATCCTCGTGCTCGACGCGAATGAGCTGGTCACGGCCATCCCGCAAGAGTTCACTCTAAATCAGAATTTCCCGAATCCTTTCAATCCCAATACCACGATTCGTTTTGGTTTGCCCTTCGACTCGGAGGTGCGCTTGGAAGTCTTTGACCTACTCGGCCGGAGTGTCGCTGTCCTAACTGATTCCCGTCTCTCTGCCGGTTATCATTCGGTCGAATTCAACGCAACAGGTTTAGGCACCGGCATCTATTTCTATCGCCTGCATGCCGGCAGCTTCGAACAGCTCCGCAAAATGATGCTGATTAGATAGTGCATCGCGGTCCAGTGTTTCCGCCGAGGCATCCGTCCCCGGGTGCCCGGAATCTTTCCGCCGAACCGGGCTAAGCAGTTTTTGATTACTAGGCAACACCCTCCCGGGTGTTGCATCATTCGGTTGCCGAGCGCAATCCAGCCACAAAAAAACCGCCGAGCCGGGCTAAGCACAGAGAGTGTATAGCAGACGAGTCCGTAAAAGTGCGTAACCTCTCCCGGAACCAAAAAACTTGGAGCGCGGATTGTCATTCCGGAAACACACCGTAGTCTTCGCAGGTGTGTTATCCGGAATCCCGCTCCTTCGCCGATCTTCAGCCTTGTCGATTGCTTCGCGGTGTTGGCTGCTTGCAGCCGACCCGCATTCACCTTCAAGTTTCACATTTCGAGTTTCAAACTTCAACCAGACCTCCTTTCCGGAGGTCTTTGTTCATCGAAACTTTTTTTATTTATTTCGGCTTGAATGTTGCACTTAATGCTACAAATGCAGAAATTGTAACCTCATACCAAGACCAACTCCTGAATTTTTACTATCTAACCCATTGTCGGTCCTATGAAAATCTCTCCCTTAGCTGCCTTCACAGTCGTTCCTAAACTGCCGGACAGCCTGAACCGCCTGCAGGAACTTGCCTGTAACTACATCTGGAGCTGGACTCCCGATATCGCCGGCCTCTTCCGCTCTCTTGATCCCGCACTCTGGCGAAAATCCAACCATAATCCGATGCGGGTCATCAAAGAAGTCCCCCAGAAACGGCTCGAAGATGCCGCCGCTACTCCCGAATTCCTGGAACACTATCACCGCTGTTTGAGCAGCCTCGATCACTATCTTAAAGATCGCTCCTGGTTCGATAACATCGGAGCGGAAACCAAGGACCGCAAAATCGCCTTCTTCTCCATGGAATATGGCTTGGCCGAATGCCTGACCTTATACAGCGGCGGCCTCGGAGTGCTCAGCGGTGACTACCTCAAGGCCGCCTCCGACTTGGGACTGCCCGTCGTCGGCATCGGTTTGGCCTATCGCGAAGGCTATTTCCAGCAGTTGCTGACCGCGGAAGGACAACAGGAAGAACTCTATCCCAAAAATGACTTCTATTCGCTCCCCATGGTTCCCCTGCTGGATGATAAAGGAAAGCGGCTGACGATTCATATCCCCTTTCACGACCATCAACTCGCCATCGGAGCCTGGAAGGTTCAGGTGGGAAGAATCCCGCTCTATGTGCTGGATACGGACCTTGAAGAGAATTCGGAAGTCGATCGTCGGATCACTCATACACTCTACGGCGGCGACAAGGAAACCCGCATCCGCCAGGAAATCGTACTTGGCTTCGGCGGCGTCGCACTGCTGAATAAACTCGGCATTAAAGTCGGCGTCTGTCATATGAATGAAGGTCACTCCGGCTTCGTGCAAATTGCCCGTATTATTCAATTCAGCGCCGAGTATAAACTGACCTTCACCCAAGCTCTGAGACTCGTTTCTGCCGGAACTCTCTTTACGACTCACACTCCTGTTCCCGCCGGAATCGATCAGTTTACTCCCGGACTGATGGACAAATACTTCAGCCGCCTTTATAATGAAGTCGGCCTTTCCCGTGATGATATCATGGCGCTCGGCAGCATGCAGCCCGGCACTCCCGGGCAGGAATTCAACATGGCCGTCTTCGCCCTGCGCACCTCCGACTACTCTAACGGCGTGGCAAGGCTGCATGGTGACGTCGCCCGTCATATGTGGGCGGAAAATTGGCCCATGCTGCCTCACGAAGAAATTCCCATCGAACATGTCACCAACGGAATTCATCTCCGTACCTGGGTTGCTGAACAGATGTCGAATCTGTTCGACCGCTACCTCGGACCTGAGTGGCACAACTCTCCCGATGACAAAGCCGCCTGGTCCAAAGTCTATACCATCCCCGATGAAGAACTCTGGGCCGCGCACGTGCAGGCAAAGGAAAAAATGGTCGGCTTCTGCCGCAGACGAATCGCCCTCCATCGCACCCGCACCTCCGGAATCGAAATGTCTCCCGAAGA
>JAHIZR010000375.1 GCA_018814465.1 bacterium
GGCAGGCATCGGTCAGCTACAGTTCGCCAGGAAGGACACCGCGTCATCGCTAAGTTGTGGTTTGCGGGCAGGCATCGGTCAGCTACAGTTCGTTTATCACAATCGAACAAGACAAGTAAGTTGTGGTTTGCGGGCAGGCATCGGTCAGCTACAGTCAATGCTCTAAGCCACCCTCACCACCCTCAGTTGTGGTTTGCGGGCAGGCATCGGTCAGCTACAGTCTGCGTTCCCATTCGCTTTTCCGAATAGCGGTTGTGGTTTGCGGGCAGGCATCGGTCAGCTACAGTTTTTCGGAGTGGTGATTACGCCGCCTGATGTTGTGGTTTGCGGGCAGGCATCGGTCAGCTACAGTAGATGGACTTGGAATCATTACAACCGCTTGGTTGTGGTTTGCGGGCAGGCATCGGTCAGCTACAGTTCGCCAGGAAGGACACCGCGTCATCGCTAAGTTGTGGTTTGCGGGCAGGCATCGGTCAGCTACAGTGGAAAAACGCTCGTCTTTTCCGCATTTTCAGTTGTGGTTTGCGGGCAGGCATCGGTCAGCTACAGTCGCGCTGCGCAATGCGCTCCATACCCAGCAGTTGTGGTTTGCGGGCAGGCATCGGTCAGCTACAGTTTTGTTCCGGTCTCCCCCCCCCGTTCACTCAGTTGTGGTTTGCGGGCAGGCATCGGTCAGCTACAGTATACCTTAGCCTAAATCCCGTATTCTCCACTCATTGCAGCCCCAAACCTCAGAAAAAACTGATCTGATCGGGAGGGCGAAGCGGTTTTCGCATGTATTTTTTCTTGCGCCGCTTCTCCTCCTCGGTCAGGTCGGTTTCATCCTCAGTCTCTTCTATCTCTGTCTGCGGATCATAGTTTGTTGGCCGAAGCGTCCCACAGTAGACTTTAATCCGTTCAAATTGTTTGTCCGTAATCTGTACTACTCGTACCTCGCCATCTGGAGGGATGATCCGAGCGATGCGTTTCTGATGAACGGTAGCGTTTTCTTCGCTGGCACAGAAACGCACGAACACCGAGTATTGCATACGATCGAATCCGTCCAGTTCCAGCGCTTTGACGAATTTTCGATACTCAATCCGCGCCTCTTTGGTGTCGACCGGCAAATCGAACATCAAGACAAGCCACATAGTTCTGAATCCTCCAAAACTCACTTCGCTCCTCCCGCACTCAATGAAGCTGCTCCGAAGCGACAGGTGATGCCGTCGGAATATCGAGCTTCAGTTTCCTCTCGATCAACGCCCGTTTTATCCCTGCCGCATAGAGCTGTAGCGCCACGATAAACGGCAGCGACTTTTTCCTTACTATCCATTGCGATTCGAAGATTCCGAGCAAACGCCGCTTCGTATCTTTGCTGATCGCAAGCTCTTCACTGTTCTGTTGCGATAGTTGCCGCACACACAAGTCCACAGCAGGGCGGAAGGGTTCCATCAAATCATTAGCCAGACAGTATGCATCGTACTGATTGTGATGATGAATTCCGAGGGCGGGGTGTAATCCTGTTCCAACAATTGCGCGTGCGACCGCGGCGCGAACAACAGCATACCCGTAATTCAAAAGGGAATTAATTCCGTCAACTTCGGGGTCGCGCCGAAAATCGTTTCCAAAGAGCAATCGCCAATAAAGCGCGGCAGCTTGCGCTTCGCAATTCTCCGGGTCGCCGCTTTTGACAGCCTTAGCTATTGTCCGAATCATTGTGGCTGTCTGCCCGACCTGTTCCAAAGTGTGCGCTTGCGCGTCAAGCTTTGCGACGACGATTTGCTGCCAGAGGCGCTTTCTGATCGGCTCCGAAACAGCCGTTTGCGCCGCAAGTATCCGGCTGTGAAGATTATGTCCTGACAGCGATTGCATGAGGCTCTTCGGCATATGCTTGTTGTCACAGAAGACCACGGCAACATTGTTTTCCGCGCATAGCTGAAGCAATTGCAGAGTATATGTTATCATAGCATTATCTAAAACAAGTACCCCCAGATCTTCCAGGGGTACTTTGCCGACTTGCTCGTTATTCTGACGGATTATCAATTGGGAATTTGTGACGCTTAACTGACAATCCGATCCGATTTCCACTACGCGCTTAATCATAGGCATCCTGAATATCACCAAGAGGAGAAATTACTATTTTGCGCGGTCGCAAGTTCTTCAACGGGTTAATACTCGACCTTAGATGCGTTGCTTTTTCGTAATCGCTTTTCCTGCTCCTGAAATCTGCTTCCGTTTCGTCCCGGCGTATTTCAGGGGCGAGCACAGCTGCCGTATGCAGCCGAAAATCTACGACAGGATCGCTCATTTTTTGCACTCGGTACAATTGTCGTTGCCCTTTAGACTCTAATTCAATCATATCATTAATACAGAGGGACATGACGTATTTCCGATCCGGGCCATGATCCTTTTGAAAAACGGGGATTCCAGCCTTCGCCCGTCGGGCCGCTTCCACCGTCGAAACAAACTTCCCTTCCCATTTTTTACCATCTTGGCTTTCCAGTATTTCCACATGATGGTTACTCCCCAACGAAAAGTATTTGTAAGGAGAGCCGGACGCATCGCAAATTCCCAGCAGTCGGCTCATGTCCATTACTACCGACACACGAACGCTATAGATGGGAGTCTTACCATCCACATGAAGCAAAGGTCGTTCCACATTACCGAAAGCTTCTTTGAAATTCCCCTGACATTCATCAAGGCGCGCAAGCGCCAAATCCCTCACGACATCATCGCGAATGTCCTCAAGTTGCTGGCGCTTACTAAAACTACTCAGCGGTTTCCGCACCGCAAACTCCGCTCTGCCGTTTTTGTCAGGAAGTCCCACTAATCCATAAGCGGTTTCTTCGTGCAAGGCGCCGCTGATCTTGCGAGAGGACGCGTGCGATACGGTGATGGATTCGATGGAACGCCTTACGTCGTCGAGAAAACCTTCCCACGGCAGAGGCAATTGATAACCTCGTTCAGTCAGACTTGCATTATTGGCACGTTGTGAAAGCTTGGATAATTGCTGAAACAAGCTTCTGCTCGTCAGCGCAACGACAACAGCATCAACGGCATGATGCCGGTGATCATCGCGAGTCTTGGAGTTATGGCCTTCCAGATTAAGGATTCTGTTCAATTGCCAGAGATGCCTCAGGTCCGCCGTGGCGCCACCCTTGCTGATATCAACCGCTATTCCGAGTTGCCTCAGATAGTCCTTGACTTCTTTGCAGATATAGCGGGTGTCGTTCAATTGCCGTTCAATAAAATCGTCGAGGGAGATTTCCTGTTGCGAAAACTTCCGCTTTTTAGCCTCAGGCATTCCCGCAAAGTTCCTAATTCGAACCAAGATACTATCATATTTCTCCGGTGAGCCGGAGTACGCTTCGAACGGACTGAGATTCCGCTTGACATTGCGATTCTCCTCTGCTATGCAAAGCGTTTTATTCATGAAGGAATCGTCCAGACAGCGACTGTAGGGAAGGATGTGCTCAATGTCAACTTCGCCGGAAAAGAGCATGGCTTCCGATATCGTGCGACCTGTGTAGGGGCAGAGCTTGTCAGATTCGTTCCATAGACGATACTTGATGATATCATCGCGTGACGGTTCAGCTCCGTTCATCTGTTCCTGAAACAAAATACGCGCTTTCTTGTTTTCCAACTCAAGCTGCTTCTGCAGTTTACTGTGCGCATCTTTCTGCTTCTGGTTCATTTTCATATCTCTTGCCATCTCGACTCGCACCATGGCTGGCCTGCCGTATTGATCAATGACGGCATTAACAAGCTTTCTTGTTTCCCAAAGTGCCTTCTGAACGACAGGATTTCGCAGATTCGGTGGTTCGGGCAGACGTTCACTAATCCGTCTTACCTGTTGGTCCGAATGGTTATAACCGGCGGCTTCGCAAGCCTCATCATATCGCAAGCCAGTCTCGAGATGTGGAAGAATTCTTCTGATCGCCTTCGCCGAGAGACGCGCATATCCTTTTTCCAGTTCGATTTCGGAGAGCTTTCGAATCGTTTCATCATCGAATTGCCAATATGTCCGCATGCGGCGCTGGAAACCCTCATCCGGTTCGATCGTCAGCATGTCCTCAATCAATTTATCCTGTTCACGCTCCGAAAACTGAAACCAATTCTCGCCCAGGGCTTTTTTCATCTTGGCGGCGGTTGTGTTTAAGGGTAGCTTATCCTTTTTCCCTGTCTCGATATTAAATTGAACGTTTTTATGAAGTCCGATTAATTGCTTGGCTTTGTGCCACGTCAACGATTCGCCACGGTCAAGCTTTTCAAAAAGCCTTTGCCGATCCTCTAAAGAGAGCTTCTTGCCTTCAATTTCAAGATGATTCAGATCCTGCCAGATTCTAAAACGCTGAACGGCAAGCAACGATTTTGCAGCGCGTGAGCGTGACGGTTCAAGCGTGCATTTCCCGACAAGATGTTTCTGGACTTTGAGCGGGCGTTGATGGAAGAGACACTTAAATATCTTTGCGCGTTTTGCTTCAGTGTAACTACTCGAATCATAGCTCGCCTGTTTGTCCCAGAGCAGCGAGAATTCGTCCACGTACATTTGTCTTGTTGTATGGAGTTTCCGCTTCTTAAGCATAGTAAAAAGATACTCACCTAACGTGCGACATCCGGTAGACTTGATCTCTTCATCAAGCGCTTTCATCTGAAGCTTGTAGTCACTGAGTTTTTTCTCGTCCTTGTCTTGGCTGTCTGCTTTGCGATTACTTTTAAACCCTCTGCGTTTGTTCAGATGGTATAATACTCGGCCAAATTCAAACAAGGAAAGCTGGTCATCAAGACCTTTTTTGCGCAAGAAGTACGGATCAAAGGCTGGATTATTTAAGAGCATCGTCAAGTCTTGATCGGATTCGGGCAGCATCTCATATTTGCGCAGTAATCCAAGCAACGCATCACGTCGCATTTTTCGTCGAGCTACGATTTTTCTTGCGCTTCTGGCTTGGCGTCTTTGGAAGTTCTTAGGAGTTCTCGTTTTTGCTTCTACAGCCTCTTGGAAAATCCTGACCCCACAGCGGACGATGGCGTTTGGCTGCTCATTTGGATCATGGCTGACTAAGGCCCACCCAATCGAGTTCGTCCCTAAATCGAGACCAAGTGTTAAATTCGTCGCTTGCATTTTTGCTAAAACCTCCGTATATTTAGCCCGTAGTGTAGCTGACCGATGCCTGCGCTGCTTACCATAATAAGGAGTAATCTCCGCAGGATAAGCCCTTTACAGGGTAAACCTTAAAGCCTTCCTCGTGGGGGCTTTTTTAATATAGCACTTTCTTCGATAATTTCTAAGAAACCAGTTAGAAACTTAATTCCGATATATATCTTTGGTATTATTATACATATGATAGGTTAGTAAACCGATTCGCTAGTTCTTGTTACGCCTTCCTCCTCGTATCTTAACCAAATCACGGCGCCAACCCTCGACGAGTTGTTGTCGCACATGACCACATCTTCTTCGCAGTTTGCTTCGTCATCGTGCCTCTTAATCTTCCAATCGCTATCTAATTCTGTAGATTCACAAATACCCCGCAGATTAAACATTTACATAAGTTTCGAATTCTTGAAAAGTCCGTCGCGCTGCCTGCGCAGGTTCTGATTTTTTGAGAAAAACCTTGCGAACTATTGTAAAACCATGTGGTTTAATGTAAATTAAACCGTTGGTGAACCTCTCTGTCCTGCCTCACCGTCCTGCCTTTTTCTACCTGTCCATTAGTCTTCAGACGAGCCATATCCGTTTTCCGGGCTGGGTTGCCATAACGCCTTCGAATGAGAAAACAAGAATAACACAACTCGTCTGACGATCGATGGCTAGACCTTCAGCTTCTTTTATGCGTTCCGCGCAGTCACGCTATCAGAATAAGGAAATGTGCATGAGCCATTACTTTGAGGAGCATTCGAGAATTGGTGTTCTCAAGCTTAAACGACGGCTCGAAAGCCTTACAGATCGGATTTATAAAGAATACCTTTCCGACAAAGTGAAAATTAATTTCGACAAACTTGGTGCAATCTACGGCTTTCAAAGAGTTGCTTTGTGGCACATTATGTGTGAATTCAATGTGCAAGCTGCGGAATTATATGATTCGAGTAAACTACTTGGTCATGAGGGCGGAAATGATAATAAGCAGGTCTTTGTTCGGCATATTCTTTTAGCAAGAGATCATGAAGGCTATCCGCGAATTGACGTACGAAGAGCACGCGCATTTACTGATGTGAAGCCATTTGTCAGAGCTGCTCACACTCACACCGATCTTGTTTATAAAATGCTTCCTGGTGATATCGTTGAACAGTCCAGTGGACGTGTGAAAAAACAACGCCTTATCAATTACTGCTTGGTTAATCAACTGTCTGCATTCGGAAATCGAGAAAACGAGCATGAAAAGATATTCGATATCTATACATGGGAAGCGAATCAAAATGACTATCAACATAGACCAGAGTTAAACAGAAATATATCTCACGCGCAATTGGATCAATATCATCGAGTATTAGGCGATCATGTATTGTCGTATTTAGTAGTTCCAATGATATATCACTCAGCACATGAACCTTGCGAGCAGGGCGAGAAGAAAAAGAGACCAATTGATGGAGGCATCAGGCTAATCAATAAATGGAGTGATGACCGGACGCGTATTATACCATTTGACGAGGACGATGAATTCATATTGCGTCGTATTGCATTCCTGTTTGCGGAGTTACGTCGCATGAGAGTACGCAGAAGAATGTGGAACAAGCTCAATGAAATTTCTTTAAATAGGGACCCAAAGGAACGAATCAAAGGCATTTTTGATCTATACGTTCGCTGGACAAGCGGGGAGTATAGCGAGAACGAGCAGAATTTCGGTTCCATTTGGGTCGTGGATAAAGAGGAGTCCATTACTCACCTTCGACTTCAAAACGTGTATGGTTTTCAGGGTCACAGCAGAGTATTAGATCGGATAGCGCATCTTGAAGTAGAGCCTGCATGTAATAATTCTCCACGAACATTTGCAGAAGATGTATTGCAGCAGCGTAGAGTCCTTTTTCTTAAAAATGGTTATGGGTACGGAAAATATAGTCAGGGCGGGGGATTTACTGAACCCAATATGGCTACTTTGGGAATGCCTATAATCAATAAGGAGGATAATATAGAGGGTATAGTGTGTACACATCCGCCCCTTGAGGCAAGCCTGCCAATGTTCATACAGAAGGAATATGAGCATCTATCAAAGCATGTGGCTGATATATTTGTTACGTCTAGGCTAGTAAGTACAACTGCGATGTTCGACAAGCTGTGGGGTGAGGCGTTACCCAATATGCTTCCAATGGGCGCTGACTGGGATCCGGTCGTTTTATATCCGAGGCTCTGCAAAATAGTGGGTGAAGTGTTTAATGCTAGCGCCTGTGGAGTGGTTCGCGTACTAAAAAGCAATTCAAGCGTTATAGACGCGAGAGCGTCATGGCCCAATGAAGGGGTTTGCAGAGAAATTGTAAATTGCATTGAGGCGTCCACTAAATGGGATAATCTTCTTAAAGGATCTGCAGTGCGTCTTACTCGTCGTATAGAGAGCACCCCAAGCTCGGATATACTAGCTGCTCGCCTTGGAGATCGCAGTGAAGAATCAGTTGAGATACTATTCTGTTCAGCACGATCCACTACATCAAACCCAGTTAACTATTCAGCAAATGATAAGCTCATCCTCGATAGAGTGGCGGTCGCAATTGAGCTGTATTGCAAGGCTGGGGATATAATAGAGGGGTTGCGCGGCTCTGTTGGTCGGGCCACACACACATATGGTAACCGGTTGTTAGCTCTTGAGTATTTCTCAACAATGCTCACGGAAGAAAAACTCTCAGACAAAGAACGCAAGGAATGTGGCGAGATGATTGCGTATCATGCCGCACAAATACGCAGGCGATATGAGATATTTACACCACTGATCAATAGAAGGAAGTATCCTCATTCGCCAGTTACTGCCAGTAGAGTTATTGAGAAAGCCATGGAGTGGATTCGGAGAGACGTCCAATCTGATTTACTAACAGAATCCCGTGATCGTAGGCAAATTGAAGAATGGCAGGGTAAACTCGATTCAATAGAGCTCAAGGTGGAAAACAGTATTCCTGCGCTAAGGGAATCATCAGAAGTGATTAGCCTTGCTCTATTCGAGCTCATCAGAAATGCGATCCTGTACTCATCTATGAAGCTGCCGATTAAGATTAATGCTCGGCACGACCCTGAGGATCAGAAAGCCGTAATCAATATAGCCAATTATTCAGATGAAACTGTAGATCGTCGCAAACTGTTCATTAATAGCTATCGAGGTGTTTTAGCAAGAGCAGCTACTCCAGAGGGAACAGGATATGGCTTGCCGTCAGTTAAGGAGATGCTTGAGAATGTGTATGTTGGCGGTAAGCTATCAATCTTGCCTGAGACTGACGACTCGCGTTTGTTTGAATTCGAGATACGAGTCCCCCTCTATAGGCTTAAGCCTTCTGAGTCGAACTAAGACACAAGCAGTTAAGAAGCAATGGTACTAGTCGGAGAGTGAATCCGAAACAGAGAATTGCTTGGTTAAGGATACTCCAAATAGCATAGAAGAATTATGCACCAAGTCAGAAAGTGAAGCCAAAAGGAGAGAATATTTTGTCAGAAGATATCCAAAGTGACATAAAGGAATCGAGTACTAACTCGGATTGTGAACCCACAGCGGGAGTAGTTATATGGCTAGAAGACGTACTAGCTGACATTGAGGGATTAACCGAGTTTGCCAGTAAGCATACAGTAAGCAAGCGCTTGCTACTGCTAGTAGCTGAAAACATGCAAAATATGGAGGCATTTCTCAAAGAGCATGCTGGCAAAACACGTGGCCTAATCCTTGACATCATGATGTATAATACTTCAAAGAACATAGAAGAGAATGTATCAGCAGGAATGATCGTGACGCCTTCAATGCTAAGTCACGAAGGGAATAACACACCAGAAATAATGGTAGTTTCGTGGATTACGATGGAGAAGTTCCTTGAAATACTCAAACTGTCGCAAGCTTCAAAAGAAATAAAAGCGGCGGCTTTGGAACTTGCATATCAAGCTAATCCCTGGATTGTAAAAGGAAGTCCCAAGTGGAAAAGTGAATTTAAAAAAGTATATCCGGAATTTCTCGATCGTTGCATAGGTAATAAAGGCGATGCGATGGAGGTAGGTCATGAAAGGCAATAACGTTCGTTTACTCAAATACTTTATCGTGATTGTATTTCTGTTTGCGATAAAGACAACGATTGCCGATCAAATAAATACTCCGACTTCCCTGCCGACTTCAAATGAACTGATTGAAAAGGATCCGCAAATCCGAGACACGCTCGTGCAAATGAGCAGCAGAATCGCAGAAACAGAGGCTCAAATATCATCAATGAGCGGCAGCTATGAGCATTTGGTGCAAGTGGTTACAATAGCAACATATGCTGTCGTGATTATAACGCTGATCCAGATGATATTTGTAGGAATTCAGACACGAAAATCAACTAGAATCGAAGAACGTGCATGGCGGGAGATAGAGGAGGGGCGCAGTGTACGCAATGATGTGTTAGATTACGTTCGAAATGAGACGTCGTCACGTAATAGTGCGATTCAATCAGTTAAGGTCGAGTCCGATAATAAAGTGGAGGAGTACCATGCAACAATCCGCAATGAGATTGCAGATTTGCGAGAGGCGATCAATCAGCTGGTTAAAAAGATAGAGCTTTTCTCCTCGTTGACCGAGGATAGCATTGCTATACTACTGCAGAAAGGCTTTCAGCCTCTATTGTCAGATGAGCAATACCAAGAGCTATCCGAGAGTTTAGGTAAGATCAACGAGGAGTTCTTTCGAATAGACTCAATATTGGCAGATCTCTTTTCAGGGAATGATAAAAAAATGAAGTCTGCCATTATGTTTTTGTACGTTTATGGAGGATTGGATCATATCAGGTCACTGAAAGCATTCCAGATGATCACGGATGACGAAGATATTAAGGACTTGGCTCGCCAAGCAATCGACGGTATCCAGAAGAGGCTTGGATTGATTAAGTGATCTGTTGATATACACGCAATTTTTCAGAAACATGGTTCAGGCAGTCTATGCATCTGTTTTGGTTCTTCGAGTGAGCCACAATTTGTTTTCGATCGAAGTACCAAAGACGAAGGCTGGTACGAAACGTAGTATTCCCTCGATCTGCTTCCCTCTGAGGCTATTTCCCCGCCCTCGCATTTCTACCGCCGGCCAAATGGGAGTTTTTATAGCCACTTTTCAATCGAACCATCAAAATGTAATATATTGAAATATGTATTATGCGATGAAATCGAGCAGAGTAAAATTGGACAATTAATAAATGCAGCTGTTCATCGCCAGCATTTGACCAACATACATGCGCTCCATGATTCAAATGGAGCGCGTGCTTCGTGTGGTTATTCGCAAACGGCAATTTGACTCTTACCGCAAAAATCCCGATACTCGGTAGTATCTTCAGGTGTTTTCAAGTAGTTGTTAATGTGAGATTAATGGGTTAAGCAGGAACGGATGTCTTCCCTCTACAAACGCAAACTGAGGACCGGTGAGGTTTGGTACGGTAAGGTCAAACTCCGCAACGGGCAGTGGAAGAATTTCTGCACGAATTGCACGAGCAAGCGGGAAGCGCGGGAGGTTGTGGTTGGGATTGAGGTTGAGATTGCTGCAGGGCGTGATCCGTTTTCAACGAATCAAAGCGGAGAAGTGTTTTCGGATGTGGCGCGCAGGTATATCGAGACTCGTCGCGACGAATGGAGCCAGGGGACGATCGTTTCTCGCAAGCACACAATCCGGCTCTTCGCGAGCGATTTCGACAAGCCGCTACGCTTGGTGGATCGCGAAACTGTGGCGGTATTTCGGGATAAACTTGTGGAATCGGGGATATCGCCGCATTCAGTCAATATTCATCTGCGCAACTTGCGTGCGTTGTTGAACTGGTACGCTGAGAACGAGCCTTCCTACCATCCTCCGCGTATACGACAAGTGAAAGCGGCGGGCGCCTCACATAAGGACTCGCTGAGCAGGGAAGAGGTTCGCAGTTTAATCGAGGCCGCGCAATCCATCGAGCTCAATGGACAGTCTATCGCGCCACTCCTGCTTTTCCTCGTTCTGACTGGGATGCGCAGGATGGAAGCGGTTACAGCTGAATGGTCATGGATCGACGAAACTTTCATCCGAGTGCCCGCGCCGCGCACTAAAACGAATCAGAAGCGGCTAGTGCCGATCAGCAAGGACCTCGCTAAACTGCTTGCCAGTCTACCCAGAACGTCGTCAGGACAGCTTTTCCCGGCTATGACGATTGAGATTACCCGCAAGTTTCAGGACGCGTGTAAGGCGGCAGGAATCACGCGACCACTGAAGCTTCATAATCTCCGCGACACGTTTATCGTCAACGCGATCATGTCCGGCATCCCCGTCTTACTCGTTGCAAGGATCGTGGGAAACTCCCCTTCAGTGATTGACAAACACTATGCGCCGCTCGCGGAAGATGAAATGAAATCGGCGCTTAAGAAGCTTGACGCGACCGGATTTGCCACGAATTTGCTACCCGCTGTATCACGTGAAACAATAACAATATCTTGAATAAGCTTTGGGAGCAGGGGGTCGCTGGTTCAAATCCAGTCGCCCCGACCAGCAAAAACAGGCTCTTCGTGAGCCTGTTTTCATTTTTTCAGTCATTCTCGCGGAAACTATCAGCATCTTTTTAACGCTTCGACTTTGCCTTCAGGCGTCTATTTCAACAGACTTCAAGCCGGGAATGTGCGCTGAGCAATAAAATGGTATTGGTAAAATAGACTTTTTCAGTAGATGTATATCAGAACATACTTCTTGTCAGGATCGTGTTGTGCAAGCAAGAAACCCGATCTAAGGTCGGGTTTCTTGCTCTTAGCTCATGTCAGCTGTTTTATCTTTGAAATGCCGCTCGCAAGTGCTACATACTGAACCAGTAGCTCGCTTTGATCATGAAGATATCATCGGGATCCGCGTCAGTCAGGTTTTCGAGCGAGCGTTTGAATTCAAACTCTCCGTTCTGCTCATAGTACTCTTGGCCGTGCGTCCAGACAAAGTACAAACTCGATCCCAGCGTGTACTCCCACTTCAGGATAAAATTCGCCCGCATCGAATTGTACGAGAAATCAGGATTGTTAAACCCGAAACTGCCGGCGGGACCGCTGCCGTCCGGATCGATCGTATACATTCCGTCTTCCAGCGTGATGTCGCCGTCGGCATATTCATCGAAGTCGAAGCTCCCCGGCTGTGCCAACTGTTTAAAGTCGCTGTAATCGCCGGACGAGATAAACGGCTGCAGATAGAGATGGAGACTGAGCCGGGGTGTGAAAGTCCAGTTGGTGCGAATCGCGGTCGCCAGTTCCCGGTATTTGAGTGCCGAGAATACATAGCGATTCTCATAGGTGGCAGTGGCCAGAGGATCGGCAAAAATACGAACGTACTGCGCCGGATCTTCGCTGTACGACAGCGACGGGGCGATTTCGATATTCAGATTTGAAGCGGGCTTCAACCGGATACTGACATAAGGATCGAGTGAATAGTCATCGCCGGCTGTATGTTCATAATTGACTTCCGCGTAAAGCTCGACCGGCTTGCGTGAATCCGATGAGCCGATCAGCGTTAGCATGTAGGAAGACGGGTCTGTAGTCAGCGGTCCGCCTCTGGTTCGGGTGTTATTATAGGTCTCCAGTGGAAACGTAAACAGTTTAAACGTCAGCGCGGAATAGTTATGGAAGGTAACCGAGCTGTAGGATCGGACCATGAAATTCGTTAGGTTTCCGCCGAAATCGTGGGTTTCCGCCACCGCGAATCGCTGCTGTGCTGATTGTCTCCATGAATTCGGCACAGTCCAGCGATAGCCCCAGTCCAAATGACTATAGACGATGTCCGTACGCCAGACATAACCGAGATCATTTACGTCGAAGCCTGGATCGATAGCGCCCAGCATGGAATGCGCAATCCAGTTGCCGCGTTCCTTGTTAAAAACCAGCCTGCCTGCCGTTCCTGTCAATGATGTCGCATTCGAATCCACGCTCACGTACCCTGCGTCTGGCCGCTGAAAATAGTGAAGTGAAGCTCTTTGCAGCGCGATCATTCTCGCTTCGCTTCCGGTGACATGCGTGAGTCCCGCCCAGCCGCCGAGTACATAGGTACGGTCGGCATCCAGGAATGTCCAGCCGTCAAGTCCCCCCGCGAATGAATTCGAGCTCAACTGATCCTTCAGCGCGTCATCGTCAAAGAAACGGTGTGTATTGGAGATGATTACGCCCACTCCTCGCATCCCGCCCTGGTACTCGCGCATGACGCGACTAACTGTGTAGTAGGTTGCCGGTTCGATTTCAAGCTTGGTCCGCTCGCCGTTATTCTCCAGTTCGGCGATCTCTTTTGCTGTGACTGCGTGAATACTGCCGCCCTTCCAGTCTCCGCCGAACGTGCCTGTAATTTTCCCCGCCCCCAGAATTCTCGTTCCATCCGGTACGTCCCGGTAATCAGCAGACGGTATACCTCCCTGCGGTGGTCGGCCGATCCTGCGGCTGTAAAAAAAAGCAGGGTCGGACCAGAAAAAGGTGTTGTAGCTCGAAGAGCCGCCGATACCAAAATTAAAATAGCGCGATCCTTCGATGAAGAACGGCCGTTTTTCATCATAGTATGTTTCGACGTCCGTCAGATTCACAACCGCCGGATCAACTTCCACCTGTCCGAAATCCGGATTAAAGGTCGCATCAAGCACAAGTCCGGTCCCAAGTCCGATCTTGGTATCGAGTCCGCCTGTTCCACTGAATTCTGCGTCGTCGTGAAACGGATCGGTGCTTTCCGTTTGACGGAATCTCGACTTGCCGCGCACGTAGGGTAAAAGCTCAATATAGTGTGGCGTGCGGATGTCTCGCAGGCCGGTCAGGTGCGCGAATCTTGAAACAAATCCACTCTCCTTTCGCGGCGTGTAGACCAGAAAACTCGTCTCGTGCCGCCGCGTCATCCACCTCCAGAAATTGACGCCCCACACGATGCTGTCCTGCTTCTGGAATCGCAGCTGCGAAAACGGAATCTTGAATTCCGCGCACCAGCCCAGCGAATCCCGCGACGTTTTCCCCGACCAGACACCGTCCCATGTATTATCCTCCCACACATCATTGTAAAGCGTCCCGTCATAGATGCTGCCGGTTGGATCCATGGCGAAATAGTATCCAGACTGATGATCGTGATAGGTGTCCAGATCCACCCAGAATCCGTCGGAATCTATGCCGTAGTCGCGCCGCACCAGGCAGCCGACGATGGAATCCGGCTCGCTGTCGTACATCCGCGCGCCGACATAAAGATGCATGTCATCATAAAGTACGCGCACTTCTGTACCTTGCGTCGGTGCCACGCCTTCCTCAGGTTCCTTCTGTGTGAATTCACCCGCGGGCTGTGCCTGCAACCACTCGGCGTCATCGAGAATTCCGTCAATTTTGGGTGGTTTTTCTACGTGTACAGCGATGACATCAGGAGATTCGTTCTGATTCGAATAACCATAAGAGTTTGAAGAACAAACCGCGAGCAGAGCAGGAAGCAGGAGGGTGAAGGTGTTCAAGTGCTTCATTGTCAATAACTCCGGACAATAATAGGGATTAATCCATCGGTATTGCCAGTGGATTCCGTTCTCTATTTTGACAGATCGACTAGGATTTTGTTGCAGGTAAGCAATGCATGACGTAAGATGTTCATTAATGAAAAAAGTCCCGCCTTATCGACCCGCCCTTGACAAAGCGTAAACTCGCTATCTCCCTTGATCAGATAATTACGACCCCGGATGCCCGTACTCCGCCGACTCCAGACGCTGCATGTGCATCCTGTATTCTTCATCCGTCAGTCCGCTCTCCCAAATCCCCAGCACTCTTGCTCCCAACGAGAACACAATCATAATCGACACCGCAATGATTCCGATTTGCAGTGGTGATAGTTTCCGTTTCGCCGTTCCTATTTCGAGCGTATCTTTCACTGGGCAGGAAATTACGCAGTTCATGCAGCCCGTGCATTCCGCGGACATGATGCTCGTTTTGCTCATCACCGGCAGCCGCGCCGGACACACCCGGTCGCACTTCCCGCAATCAATGCACGTCTCAGCCTTGCGCCTGATTTTGACCGGCGAAAACATGGAGAACAACCCCAACAGCGCGCCGTAGGGGCACAAATACCGGCACCAGAAGCCCTCGATCAAAACACTCCCCAGCATCAAAATCCCGATCACCGTCAATCCGACGCTGCCGATATTTACAAAAAACAGCAGCATTTTCACATCGGACACGCGGTTATAGGGACTCGCGATAAACGCCGCGATCCCCTCCGTTCCCATCGTCACAAACGCCCACAGAAAAAAGCCCAGCAGCGCGTATTTCAAACTCAGCAACGGATAATCCAGCCAGCGCTGCAGTAGAAAACTGCGCTTTCGTTTCAACATCCAACGTCCGAGATTCGCCAGATACTCCGATAAAAATCCCACCGGACACAGCCACGAACAGAACGCCTTCCGCATCGCGACCGCCATCACAAGTATCGCCAGCACGATCACTGTCGCCGCCGGATGAATCGTATTCAACGTTCCCGTCGCGAACCAGTCGATCACACCCATTAAACCGCTGATCGGCAGCCAGCCCTCGATTCCCGGTGGACGGTAGGGGAGACCGTCTGCTGTGCTGTCCAATCCTGCATGAACAAACCGATAGAACTGAATGCCGATCAGGATATTGAACAGCGTGAAACCGATCTGAACAGCTCGTCGCCATTGCATGGCCTGACTGTTGCTTCGTTTTTGCGATGCCTGGAAATAAGAGTGCGCGGATTTCTGCATCTGAACAACAGGGAGTCGCGAAGTAATATTACTCATATTTAACGGATAAAATGACAAACATATCCACAATATAATATTTTCCTGTCAGAAGAGCTTCACAGAATTGTTTAATAAAAAGCCGGATTGCCATCAGATCACTTCGGTTCTGCGGAGACTTTGACGTTGACAGCATCGACAGTAATATTCGCAGCA
>JAHIZR010000039.1 GCA_018814465.1 bacterium
AAAGTCTATGCTTATCGCGTTGCGGGCTTGCCGCCTTTGGATCTCGTGATGCTGGGGTATGGGAACGAAGCGTTGATTTATAAATCCGGAGGGGACGGCGCGGAAGAACGCTTCGAAGCGCCGCTGCCGAGTGTTCGTTAGCTACTGTCATTTCAAGTAAGGCACGCTTGGTTCAAAATTCCGGCCGGGATGCGCGCTTCTACATACTCGTTAATAAAAATTCTCTGCGCTTAGCCCGGCTCGGCGAGTTTCTACCAACCCAACCTTTATTGATTCGGCACTACAATAGTCTTTAACTATTAACGGAATCATCTATGAAAACTTCCTGGATTTGGAAAGTGCTGATTGCTATTGGGGCTATCCTGGCAGGCTTTTTTATCTGGAAGTCCTATTCAAGCAGCAAATTCTTTCGCGAGAAGAACGAAACCGAGTAAGCCACTGTGTATCGTATCAAATCGAATATTCGGACCACAGATCCGGAGTTTATCTCGAATCGCGAGCAGATGCTGAAATTGGTCAGCGAACTCCGCGAGCATTTAAGCGCATTAACGCCCGCGGCAGGTTCGGCTGAACATATCGCTCGGCACGAAAAGCGCGGCAAACTGCCTGTGCGGGATCGTCTGGCGAAACTGTTTGATCCCGATACTCCTTTTTTGGAGTTCAGTTCATTGGCCGCGCACGGGATGTATGACGGAAGCGCGCCGTCGGCGGGCATGGTCACCGGAGTTGGATCGGTGCATGGGAGGGAAGTCGTCGTTGTTGCCAATGACGCGACGGTAAAGGGCGGCACTTATTTTCCGATGACGATCAAGAAGCATTTGCGCGCGCAGGAAATCGCGCTCGAGAATAAACTTCCTTGTGTTTATCTTGTCGACTCAGGAGGCATCTTCCTGCCGGAGCAAGCGGGCACATTCCCTGATAAAGAACACTTTGGGCGGATTTTTTACAATCAGGCGCGCATGTCGGCGGAAGGGATTCCTCAGATCGCCGTGGTAATGGGTTCCTGCACGGCGGGCGGCGCGTATGTGCCGGCGATGTCGGATGAGACGGTCATGGTGAAGGGAAACGCGACGATTTTTATTGGCGGACCGCCCTTGGTGAAGGCCGCCACCGGTGTGGATGTCACGGCGGAAGAGCTCGGCGGCGCGGATGTGCATACCCGCATCTCAGGCGTCGCTGATCATTTTGCTGTGAACGATGAGCAGGCGCTGCAGATGACGCGCAATATCGTCGAAGCGCTGGGGCGTCCGGTTTTGCATGTGTTCGATCGCGAAGCTTCCGAGGATCCTGCTTATGATCCGAAGGAGTTATACGGAATAGCCTCAGTGGATTTGCGCAAGCCGTTCGATATCAAGGAAATTATCGCGCGCATGGTCGATGGTTCGCGTTTTCAGGAATTCAAAGCGCGCTACGGCACAACCATCGTGTGCGGCTTTGCCCGGATTCATGGTTATCTGGTGGGAATTCTGGGCAATAACGGCGTGCTGTTCAGTGAGTCGGCCAAGAAGGGCGCGCACTTCATTGAACTTTGCGGGATGCGCAAGATTCCGTTGGTCTTTTTGCAGAACATCACCGGCTTTATCGTCGGGAAGCAATATGAACATGGCGCGATCGCCTCGGATGGAGCGAAGATGGTGCATGCGGTATCCTGCGCCGATGTGCCGAAGCTGACGGTGATTGTCGGCGGTTCCTATGGCGCGGGGAATTATGCGATGTGCGGACGCGGCTATAATCCGCGACTCCTGTGGATGTGGCCGAACGCGCGGATCAGTGTGATGGGGCCGCAGCAGGCGGCGGATGTGCTGGTGCAGGTGAAGCGCGAGCAGCTTGAAGCCGCCGGGAAAAAACTTGGGAAAGTTGACGAAGAAGCGATCAGCAAGCCGGTAGTGGCGAAATATGAGTTTGAGGGAAATCCATATTACTCGACCGCGCGGCTCTGGGATGATGGGATTCTGGATCCGGTGGATTCGCGGCAGGCGATTGCGCTGGCCATCGCGATGGCTGCGAATAAGCCTGTCCCGGATTATCGTCCCGGTGTTTATCGCATGTGATGCAGGAAACGGCGATTCACTCCGAGACGCAGGTCTTTCCATTTAAAACTCCGGTCGTATTGGCGGTCTTTCTTTCCTGCGCGCTCATTCCGGTTTTTTTGTCTTTGCCGTGGTGGATGGCGATCGGTATCGTCTTGGTGGGAGTGCTGGCCGCCGCGCTCGTACATTCGGTGATGACGCTGCGCGTCGAGGTGACGCCAACGACTCTGGAATTCGGTTACTGGTTTTCCGCGCCGAAGATTCCCTTGCCGGAAATAGCTGATTTGCAGATCGTCGAAATTCCCAAACTGGCCGGAATCGGCATGCATATTTACAAATTCTATTACGTTTACAATGCAAGATTCGGTCGTGGTATTCAATTTTCCACGCCGAAAAGAAAATACATGGTCGGCAGCGATAATCCCGAACACTTGTTGTCGATCCTGATCACCGCTATCCCGCGCAAGAGATAATTGTTGAAGGAATATTCACATATAAGACTCGAGCATTCCGGAGTTGTCCGGACGCTGGTGTTGGCGCGGAGCGAGGTTCGCAATGCCTTCAATGCGGCGATGATAGCCGAGATCACGGATGCACTTCGAGAACTGTCTAAGCTGGATGATCATCGCATGCTGGTGATCGCGGCGGACGGACCGATGTTTTGTGCGGGCGCGGATTTTCACTGGATGGGGTCATTAGCGGATGCGAATTATGAAGAGAATGTCGAGGATTCGCGCAGGCTGTATGACATGTTTAATACATTGTACAATTATCCGCGGCCGACCATCGCGCGAGTGCAAGGCGGTGCCTTCGGGGGCGGCGCGGGGCTGATTGCCTGCTGTGATTTCGCGGTGATGGCGGATACGGCGCAGATTGCCTTCAGTGAAGTGCGGTTGGGGCTGGTCCCTTCGGCGATTTCTCCCTTTGTGATTCGTAAAATCGGCGAGACTCAGGCGCGGGAGATGTTTCTGACGGGGACGAGAATTTCCGCCAAGCGCGCGCAGGAAATCGGCATGGCAAGTAGAGTTGAATCAATTGATACACTGGATTCAGGTGTGGAGTTTTATACAAAGCATCTGCTCTCCGGCGGACCGCTTGCACAAAAAGTAATTAAGGATCTTTTGCGCGATGTGCCGGGAAAAGACCTGCGGGATGCGAAGGAGTTCACCGCTCAAATCATTGCCGCTCAACGCGTGACTGCTGAAGGCCAGGAGGGCATGCAGTCGTTTCTTGAGAAAAGAAAACCCAACTTCAACCTATCCGAATAGACTGTGATAAAGAAAATCCTGATCGCGAATCGAGGTGAAATCGCCGTGCGCGTGATGCGCACCGCCCGGGAGCTTGGCATTGCAACTGTCGCGGTTTACAGCGAGGTCGATGTGCATGCGCTGCATGTGCAGTCCGCCGACGAAGCGGTGAATATCGGGGCGGCGCCCGCGTCCGAAAGCTATTTAAACAT
>JAHIZR010000040.1 GCA_018814465.1 bacterium
GGCACCCGGCGATGGAACTGTTTAATTTCACAGTACTAAACTTCAATAGCCCTGACTGGCTGCGACAAAAAGTTGCGGTCGGCAGGGTTTTTTAATTCTGGAGGGTTCTCATCATGAAGCATTGCATCATTTGTGTTCTTTTGTTACTCACCGCGACTCTATCTTATGGCATCAGCGTCACCGGAGTCGCCCTGCTCGAAAACGAAACAAACCATTCCGGCATCGAAGTCAAGTTCGAAGCGGTCAGTCCCTCGGCGGAAATGGATTCGGTTTATACAAATTCCAGTGGCAACTTCAGCATAATGCTTGAACCGGGAGTGTATAATATCCTCTATTCGCATGAGGGATTCTTCGACCATGAGATCACCAGTCTCGGTCTGACAATGAATATGGAACTCGAGACAGTGGTTTTAGACGTCATCGAAGCTGAAATCGGCGGCGAGATCAGCGGCACTATTGGTCCGGGGACCTATCTAATCGGATCAGACTTGATAGTAGCGGAAGACAATGAGTTGATCCTTCTCCCCGGAACTGAACTGAGATTCAATCCGCATACGGGTCTCGAAGTCAGAGGTCGTCTGGAAGCGATTGGAGATCCTGCAGATTCGATAATTTTCACAAATCGAGTCACGGATAGCCTTTGGAGCGGAATCCAGTTCGACTCATGTGAAACCATCACCCGGCTGGAATACTGCGTGATTGAAAACGCCTCCAGTGCAGGAGAGACCGGGGGCGGCGTAAGCTGTATCGGCTGTTCTCCAGAGTTTTATGGCAGCAGGATCTGTAATAATCATTCGAGCGGTTCGGGCGCAGGTATTTATCTTTACAACTCGTCGCCGTTGATCGAAGCATGTCTGATTGCAGGCAACGATGCTAACTCGTCGGGCGGCGGGATCTATACTCTCGGCAACAGTTCCCCGCATATAATCGGATGTACGATAAGTGGTAACTCTGCATCGTCCGGCGGTGGCATCGCTGTCGGAGACGGCTCCTGGCCTATGATTGAGGATTGTTTTGTTTCGGACAACTCTGCATCATACGGCGGAGGCGTGTACTTGGCTGCTGGAACCTATCTCGGTGAAATGAATTATTGCTTGATCAGTGGCAATTCTGCGGAATATGGTGGTGGATTCTTGAGCAGAACGACGGCCAGCTTCTCATTTTCTGAATGCACGATGGACTCGAATAACACATCATGCTCATACTGGGCAAAGGACTGTGCTTTTGTAGAAACAAATCTTCGGCTCAAAAGGTGCATTATCAGAGGAGATATTTTGACTTTTTACGGCGGCGCGCCTCACGTAGTTAATTGCATCCTCATCGACGAAGACGAAGGGGACGATCCCATCGTTGACTTTTATCACTCGTTTGCAGTCATTACGAATTCAATCATTACAGGCATTGATCCTGTTATCCATTTTAGCGAGAGCCCTTTCGCGCAGGTGCAGTTTAATTTATTTACGGCCGACCGATACGACGCATTTCAATTCGACAATAATGATCCCATTCAAGGTCCCACCTTGCTCGGGACCTTGATCACGTTGAACGCGAATGAGGACAGTTCGGACACCTACTACAACATCTTCGAAGATCCGCTCTTTGTTGACGCTGAGAACGGCGACTATCATCTGCAGGAAGGTTCGCCCTGCATTGACGCCGGCGATCCGAATTTGCCCTATGATCCCGATGGAACCATTGCCGATATCGGAGCATTTTATTTTCCTCAACAACAGTCAGTTGACAATCCTCGCTCCGAAATTCCGACCGAGCTGAAACTATCCCAGAACTACCCGAATCCCTTCAACGCGACAACTGAAATCCGCTTTTCCCTGCCTGTGTCCGATCAAGTCAAGTTGGAGTTGTTTAATATTCAAGGGAGCAAGGTGGCAGACTTAGTAAAGGGACTTCTTGCTTCGGGAGAGCATTCGGCAACTTTTAACGGGCGGGAGCTTGCCTCCGGTGTCTACTTCTATCGCCTGACCTCAAATAATATCAGCTTGACAAAGAAGATGGTGCTGCTGAAATAATTGTTTTCAACAGCAAACAAAAAAGCGCGACCTCATTTCGGGGTCGCGCTTTCGTTTATCGGGAAACCTCCAATTAAGTCCGTTCAGGATTCCCGCCGATTTTATGAGCAGCAGCTCACATCCTATCGCTTAATCTTGATCGAGCGGCTCTTGGCTTCTTCCGCCTTGGGAACCTTGATACTCAAGACGCCGTCTTTGTAGTTGGCATCGACTTTGTCCGCCTGAATGTTGGAAGGCAGGCTGAAGCTGCGCTCGAACTTGCCATAGGTGCGTTCGACGCGAACGAAGTTCTCCTTTTCGTCCTTGACTTCCTGCTTTTTCTCGCCGGAGAGGGTCAGCACGTTGTTGTTCAGCGTGACATTGACTTCTTCTTCGGTGACGCCCGGCAGTTCGGCGTGGATTTCGTAGCTGTCTTCGTTCTCGACAATGTCCACATTCGGA
>JAHIZR010000376.1 GCA_018814465.1 bacterium
CCGACTTCACCGCGATCCGCAAAATGATGCTGTTGAAGTAAAGAGTCGGCGGCGTCAACCAACTTAAGCTGAAGCCTCTGGTCACACAGATCGGAGGCTTTTGCTTTTCAATAGCGCTTGTCTTGAAAATTCCATAGTAGGCCGACCTGCTTGATTCGAAAGGCACGAAAATTCTGTCATTCCGGAAACTCACGCAGGCTTTGCGCAGTGAGTTATCCGGAATCCCGGTCTTCTTTGCAATCCATCACTTTAGGTGGGTCAGTCTAATAGTGTGGATCGCACTCCCCGCCGAGCCGGGCTAAGCGCAGAGAGTCTATGTTAACGAGTCTGTAGAAGCGCGCAACCCGGCCGGAATCCTCTTTCGCGATCAGTTCGCTCGACGGTCTGGAAGTGGAGTATTTCCGGTAACCTGATACGTGAAATTATTTTCGAGACGATATGTCTCAGAATGCTGCTCTATCATAATGTAAAATGATGTATATCGAAAGCCTGTCATTCCGGAATCCTGCTGTAGTCTTCGGAAGCAGGATATCCGGAATCCCAATGGTTTCGGTTCGCGATTCTAAGATAGTTTTATGTGCTGTGGCGGCTTCTTTCATCTTATTCAAAGGAAATCACAAATGAAGCAACGCTTTCGAGGATTTGCTTGTATTTCTCTGTTTCTTGTTCTTCTGGCGAACATTTCGTTTGCCGATGAGCTGGAGCAGCAAGGCTATTACCGCTGGGCAACCGCTTATGGCGATCAAGTCGCCTTCACCGCTGATGGCGATTTGTGGATTGCGCCGCTGAGCGGCGGCGAAGCAAAACGATTGACGTCTGCAAAAGGTGAAGAGCGCTTCGCGATGTTCTCGCCCGACGGCCAATGGATAGCCTTCAGCGGTAACTATGACGGGAATACCGATGTTTATATCATTCGACCGACCGGAGGCGAACCCCGCCGCTTGACGTGGCATCCCGGCGCTGATTTCGTCGCATCCTGGACGCCCGATGGCAAGGTGGCCTTCCGCAGCTACAGCCACAACGTCCAGCGCTCGTACGAAATCTTCACTGTTTCGACGGACGGCGGCTATCCGGAAAAACTCGCCGTCGATGAAGCGGCGCACATCGCGTTCGAACCGAACGGTGACCGCATTGCCTACACTCGCTACTCGCTTGGATACCGTACCTGGAAGCGCTATAAAGGCGGTTGGGCGGAGGATATCTGGGTCGGCAGCACCAAGACTCATGATTACAAGGAAGTGACGAATAATGTCGGCAACGACGCGACGCCGATGTGGTTCAATGGACGCATCTACTACGTTCGCGATAATGACGCGCGCGCCAATATCCATTCCATGAAGCCCGACGGTTCGGATATCCGGCAGCACACTTTTCATACCGATTGGGATGTGCGGTGGCCGAGTCTCGCGGACGGCAAGATCGCCTACACCTTGGGAGCGGATATCTGGATTTTCGATCCGTTGACGAATGAAACTCATAGGATTGATGTTGCTTTACCGTCCGAGCGCCTCGAAGCTCGCGATCGCTTTGTCAGCCCCGAGGATTATTCAGACTTCTACGGCTTGTCTCCGGACGGCAAACGGCTGCTGCTGTCCGCCCGCGGCGATCTGTTCTTGGCGCCGACGGAAAGGCGCGGCATCATCTATAACGTTTCCAAATCCCCCAGCGAGCGCGAACGCTACCCTGTTTATACTCCGGACGGCAAACAGATTCTGGCTTGGTCGGATCGCGACGGCGGCGAGGAAGCTCTCTACAGCTACTCCTCGGATGGCAAGGGAGAGATCAAGCGAATCGCCGCGGCATCAGGTCCGTATAATTTCAAAATCGCGATTACTCCCGACGGCAAATTCGCGGCCTATGGCGATAACAACCGTAAGCTCCAACTCGTAAATCTGGAAACGGGCGACACGGAAGAAATCGACGAATCCCAGTGGGAAATTCGCACCTACGAATGGTCTCCCGACTCCCGCTATCTGGCTTATCAGGTGGAAGGCGACAACGAATTTCAGAGCATCAGAGTCTATGATACGAAGGACAAAACCATTCATAATATCGTAGATGAGATGTGGCAGAGTTTCTCGCCCACATGGGATCCGAAAGGCAAGTGGCTCTACTTCTTCTCAGCGCGGCACCCGAATGCGTTTGCCGGTTTCAATGACTTCAGCTTTATCACGCTTGACACGGAGCAGCTCTTTGCCTTGGCCCTGCAAAAGGACACGAAGAGCCCCTATGCCTATACCGATGACATGGCGATGAACGGCAAGGATGAGAAGAAGAAAGACGAAGAGAAAGAGAAGAAAAAGAAAGACGACGATGAAGACGAGGAGAAAGAGGAAAAAGTCGAACCGATAATAATCGACTGGGAGGGCATACAAGATCGTATCGTTCAGCTCCCGCTTGATCCTGGCAACTATGGTCAGTTGGGCGCGATCGAAGGCAAGCTTTATTACACTCAGTATCAAACCAGCGGATTTCTGGATGACTATGACGAAGATGATCCCCGCAGTTCGCTCTGTCTGTTTGATATCGAGAAGCGCAAAACGGACACCGTGATAAAGGGTGCGTCTTCCTTTGTGCTCTCACAGGATCGCAAGAAACTGGCTGCCTACAAGAAGAAGAATTTCATCATTCTCGACGCGGGCGAAACCAAAGAACCCGAAGTGGATGAGAACGATCCCGATGCCGGATTGCATCTTGAAGAATGGGTCTATGATATCGATCCGCGCATCGAATGGCGGCATATTTTCCATGAAGCCTGGAAGCATCAGCGCGATTTCTTCTATGATCCCGATATGCACGGCATTGACTGGCCCGCCGAGCGCGATCGCTATGCTCCGCTGGTTGAGCGTATCGGCACTCGTGATGAGTTGAATGATATCATCGCCCAGCTCTTCGGTGAAATGAATGTCGGACATGC
>JAHIZR010000377.1 GCA_018814465.1 bacterium
AGCAGGCGGACTACGCCGCGTGGATGAAAAAACAATATGGTGAGCTTAACAAAGCTTAGTTGCTGAATATTCGGAGGATTCCAATGCGCCTTCTCGCTGTCTCTCTTTTTATTTTCGGACTCACACTGCAATCATTGGCGGAACCCATCCGTCCTTACTTCGGAGGTTCCTTCGGAATCTCAACTGTCAACAACAACTACATGCGACAGACGAACATCACCGGAATTGATCTCCCCGATCACTCCGGTTCCGATTTCCAAATTGAAATCGGCGTGACGAATGACACCTATTCCGGCTACATCGGCTATCGCTCCGGTAATTCAACCTGGGACGACGGCGAGATCCATCATTTCTTTTATGAAGGCTATCCTATCGGCGAGATGGATATAAAATCCAGCGATCTCACCAGCGAATACTTTGTCATCGGCACTCGCGCGCAATTGAAATTGGGTTTGCCGGAGATTATTCGCCCTGTGGTCGGCGTCGGATTGTCCCGCGGTTATATTGACCGGGATATCGTCTATACGCCGTATAACTGGGGCGACGCGATTCCCAATAATGATGTGCAGCGCAGCGAAACCTATGAGTCCGAAACCAACTACGGCGGTCTGATGGAATTCGGCTTCGCCCTGCGGCCCAAAGCTCCCGTCCAAATTTTCCTGACTTATCAGATCCATGCCATGCTCGCGCGCTACACGACCGAACAGGTCAGCCCCGTCGCTGATCAATACGAAGTTCGTGAAAACGCCATCCAACTCGGCGTGATCTACAACTTCAAAACCCTCGGCGAAGAATAGTATCTCATCATTGCTTAATGGGGTAACAAATGAGGCGGATTATCGTTTTCCTGCTTGGTTCACTGCTTTGCCTTCCGGCTGCAGCTATCGCTTCCGACTGGTTTACAGGCGGAGGATTTCAATTGGGCGGTCTGGGACGAAATCCCGGACCCAGCAGCGGATGTACGCAGCAAACCATCACTTTTCATTCGCTGAGCGGCGGTGAAATCATCGGCGGACTTCGGGAGAACACTTGGATGCTCTATTCGGGACTACGCTATGGCAGTGCGAGCGAAATCCGCAAAAGTAATTTTCCGGGAGTTGACTGGAAATCCACCAGCAGGTGGAGAAGCTATCAAATAGCGATCGGCGGTCGCGTTCATGTCGCCCGAACGTATCCGAATCCTGTAAAGCCCTGTTTCGGAGCGGGCATAACCTATGGCTGGACCCGCTATGATTATCGCTACAGTAATCCAGCCTTTGATATTGATGAGGAAACCGAATCCGGTTATTCGAAAGGCGGCTTGGGAGTGTTCATGGAGCTTGGCTTCATGGTTGAGATAAAAGGGCCGGTTACTCCGTTTTGTTTCGGCCAACTCCACTTCTACGAAGCCGATTTTGAAAAGGATGTCTATACTAATCGTGATAAGAATGAATCCATGACATCCTATCTGATGCAAATGGGCGTCTTTGTTGATATTGTGAATCGATAATCTCTTTTACTTGACGGAGAAGCTGTGAAACGAATCAACGTAGCTGTATTTTTCTTATTAATGGTTGCGCTGCCCGCCTTGGCGCAAGTCCCGCACTTCTACCTTGCCGGTTTCCTGCAGACCTATCATCCCACCGGCGACTTCAGCAAGGAAACCATCCACCTCGACGGCGGCAACGCTGAACTCGGCAACGGCACCGAACTGAATGTCGGCTTGATGTCCGACTTCGGCAGCACCTACATCGGCTATCGCTGGGCGAAATTCGGAACGAAGGGAAAAGCCGCGTTGGACTGGCAGGACGTCGACCGCTGGATCGCGGGGATTCGCTGGCACATGCTGGGAACCTTGCGATCTCCGATTGTCCCCGTGCTGGGCGTGGGCATCACCGTCGGCAAATCCAAACTCGGCGTCACTCCCGCTCTCGAAGAAAACGCTCAGGATATTTCCAAACAGATTGAATCGGATAACGCCGTCGGCTGGTTTCTGGAAGCCGGAGTGCGCCTGCGTGCCGTCGGCCCCTTGAGTGCGCTCGGCAGCATCCAGTATCATCGCTTCGATACCACCTTCGAAGATGCTGTCCTGACCAAACCGACGGATTTCTCCGTCACCTTCTTCACCACTCAGCTCGGCCTGCAATACACCTTCTGACATTAGTTATCTATGAGCACGAAAGCCGAACACAAATTGTGTTCGGCTTTTTTATAGAGTAGTTGGATAAACCGTTGTCATTCTGGAAATCAGCCAAGTCTTCGCAGGTTGATTATCCAGAATCCCGAAACGCACTGCCGTGCGCGGCGACGCATTTCAGATAGCTTAAGCTGTTTAAATCTGATGCGCCGTCACATCCCGCGGATTGCGTAGACTCTCGCGCGCAATATTCTCCCAGCGGGACACACGCTCACAGGTCACTTTTACGATCGACGCCAAATCTTCGAGATCTTCGAACGGCTTCAGCAGATAATCGCTCGCGCCGTACTCGACACACTCGATCGTCTTCTTGATGGTCGTGTAAGCCGTCATCATAATCACCTGCACCGTCGGGCGCGCCTGCTTGATGCGCTTCAGCATTTCGATTCCGGTCATCTGCGGCATGTTAATGTCCAGCAGCACCAGATGAAACTTCTCGAACTCGATTCGCTCCAGCGCTTCTTCCGGATTGTTCGATGTGACGACTTCATAGCCGCGCAGACTTAAGAATGTTTCCAGTGCGCTGAGAATTTGATCCTCGTCATCAACGATCATTATTTTGTAAGCCATTTCCTAATACTCCTGAATGGGCTTTATTAATTTCACTTTTGAATATCGGCGCGCTTCATGTTCACCAGGAAAGTCGCTCCCTTTCCATACTCACTCCGCAAGGAAAGGTCGCCGTTGAACCGGTGCATAATATCGGACGAAATGGACAGGCCTAATCCGGTTCCTTCTCCCTGCCGCCGCGTTGTATAATAAGGGCGGAAAATCCGCTCCTTCAATTCATCTTTGATCCCCGGGCCGTTGTCGCTCACCGCAATCACTAATTCCTGACGGGTTGTCGAATCGACATGAATCCGAATCCGCGGCCGTTCGCTGTCATCCCACTTCTTCTGATCCGCGAGAGCCTTTACCGCATTCGACAACAGGTTCACGAATACCTGCGATAGCTCAGCGGAGGTCGCATAAACCGGCGGCAGTTCGTCCGGCAGTTCAACTTTCAATTCCGCTGTCGTGCGGAGTTCATGCTTCGTCAGCAGAATCGCTTCCTGAATCGCTGTGAGTGGATCAATGCTTCCCACCGTCCCATCCGGTGAACGCCCGAATGTCTTTAATGTCGAAATAACTGCCTCAATCCTGCGGCTGGCGGTCTCCACCCCATGTATCGCCGCATCAATCTTCGAAAAAACATTGGCCAGCGGCAGGGTTCCGATCTTCGCTTCGGACCCTTCGAATGCCGTCTCGATGGTCGGCTTCAAAGCTCCGAATAGCTGCTTGAGATTTTCCGCATTTACTCGGCTGAAGGTATTCGGATTCTGAATCTCATGCGCCGCTCCCACCGCCAGATTACCGATCGTTGCCAGTCGTTCCCGCCTTGCTTCCGCCAAGACCGCCTGCTGCTCATCCGTGATATCCCGCAGTTCCACCAGATAGTGTTCGCTATTCTGCCGCAGCGGAGTTATATTCGCCGAAACCAGCCGCTCTGCATTTTTGATCAGCGCCTTCCCCCGGAAACTTGTCTCGCCGGTCTTTACTGCCTGACTCAGCCCTTCCACAAACTCCGAACAGGACGGCCCCATGGTCCGCAGCACCGGAAAACCCAATATATTCCGTCGAAAATCAGAACGATCAATCCCCACGAATTCAGCCAGCGAACGATTCGCCTTCCACACCACGGTATCTCCGCTGATCTCGATCAGAGCATTCGGCATCGAGTCCAGAATCTCGTTCTCCCGGTCCATGATCCGACGCTGCAGACTCGTTACACGGGCCTGCTGGGAAAACAACAACGCGATCTGCTCGTCTGAGGTATCCGCCGTCACCAATCCATCAATTCCCCACTCTTCATTAGCAGTTAATCCATCCCTGCCGGCTTGTTCCGTTACTAACAAACCCAGCGGCCGGACCTGCCTCGGAATCCGCATTGCATAACAGATGTCTTCCAGACTCAAATCATGGCCAAGGGTATCGATCACAAAAAGCACCGGGTCCGCATCCGCGATCAATGTCAGAGCGAGACTGGCGGATTTAACCTGTAAGACCGAAAACCCTAACGATTCAGAAATCACAATGATTCGCTTTGTGAAATCCGAGTCTCTCCCCAAAAGCAGAATCCCCTGCCTTGCTGTTGCTGCAACTTTCTGCGAGGTCTGGAGTTTATTCTCAGAGACGGCGTCGGCCATTAATCGCTTTTGTTAGTCTGGTTCGAGTTCAACACAATGAATACGTGCAACATAGAGGTCAGCATTGCTACTGCATGCGATTGCATGTCCGCAAAGATGACTCCAATTTCGCTTCACAGCCTGATTCATTCTAATTCTCTATTTATGATTTTGTTATTATTGTAATTGTAAAAAATTAACCGGAGTGCGAGATCCAATCTCGATTCCGGCACATCATGGCAGGATTCAACGAAGTGAAAAAGGTGCCTGCTATAGAGTCAAAGTTTAACCAGAGACCAACAAATGAGAGGCAATCGTCTCTGATTATTAGCAGTGCAACATATTAATCCGGTAGAACTTGCCCCTCTTTATGTATATATATTTGTAATATATAAACTTATGTTTTTGCTTCGTCTGAAAGATAGACAAGGGCGAACATCAATGAATACTTGACTTAGAAGGTCCCCGGGTTTTATATTACCCGCCACTCGGTAAACACGTACCGTTCGATTCCATGGAGTCTCCGACAATCCAACCCAATCAGGATAAGCCTCATCTCAAATGGTGCCTTGCGGTGCTCCAATGCTGCATAGATGCGAATGAGGGAAAACAATGAGTCCAAAAGCCGCTAAGCAAAGCCACTCATCAGCTTCCGAGCGGAAGAAAACAGCCAAGCCGTCTGCGAAAAAGACAGCTCCCAAACCTAAATCAACGAAAAAGACCGGCTTGTCGGAATCTAAAAAAGCAACCAAACCCGCGACTAAAACAACTAAAGTGAAGACAACGAAAACCGCTGCCCAAAAACCAACGGCTAAAAAAACTCCAACAAAAAAAATAGCGGCAACAAAAAAAAGCGCTGCCGACCGGGAAACAAAGAAACGCGCGCCAAAGCCCGTTTCGGCAAAGGAAAAACCGAAAAAAAGACGGGCTAAATCCGAATCCGTTGAAGAGACGGTAGTGACAGCCGTCGTTGAAGCCGCCGAAGCCGCTGAAACCGAAATCCCGAAAAAGCGCGGCCGCAAAGCCAAAGGTGTGGAAACCGAGGAGTCCGCTCCAAAGAATAAAAATGCCCGCAAAAAGTGGGCGCTCTCAAAGAGCCTTACCGAAGAGTTTCTCGAAGAAGAACCCATTCTTGAAGTGGATGATGATGATCTTGATCCCGATCTGGTCGATCTGGACCCGTTGGACGCATTAGTGGTTCTCGATCCCGAAATCGAGGATGAACCTCTGCCCAAGCCCAAAACGCCCCCTCCCGGCAAACCCAAAGTCGGCAAGCTGGCTCCCCGGCAGCAAACCTGCGCGGCCTGCCACGGCACGTTTGCCTGGGTTTCCGCTGACGGTCTCTGTTTTAACTGCCTGAAGAAAAAAATCGCTCAGAAAAGGAACGATGAAACTTTTAGCGGTATCGTCGATGATGACGGTTCCAGCTTTTAATAGATAAGAGGACAGAAAAAAAGGCCTGCGAATTTCGCAGGCCTCAGACTGCTGACAAAGTATTTGCGCCGTGTTGGCTGCTTGCAGCCGACCGGTCTATTCAAGATTCTGAGACAATCTGAGAAATTTTAACGAACATTGAGAACTGCTTTCTGGTGTCACATACCACAAAATTAACCCCGCCTCAAAAAGACAGGGTTTGTCAATAACCTGAGGCCTGCGAATTTCGCAGGCCTTTTTATTAGTTCATTGCTTTATCATTTATCGTCTAAGCGCATAAGCGAGCCTAACGACGATCCAATGGTATCCTTTACCGATCCCCAGATTTCCTTCGGGATCGTATAATCAATACTCACCGGCTCCTTCGCGTTAACCAACACCTTCAGATGGATAGTCCGTATATCATTCGTCGCGATTCGCAGCGCCTCGATCTTGTTCAGACTGATCCAACGACTATCCGTGCTGTGTCCCTCCCGAATGTCCGCATAGGTCTGACCGACCTCCATTGCCCAATCAGAGAATTGTGCGCCCGGCTGATTCGGATGGATGAACCTGCTGATTACAAGCACCGAGCCGTTATCCGACGAGAAGGCATACTCCGGAATCATTCCCAGCTTCCCCGTATCCTTCGCCGCGTGTTTCCGCATCATCTCCATAATCTTTTCCGGCACGGAACTCCATCCGCGCGGCGCGGCAAATTCAAGATCTGCCACATCAATGCGCTCGCCCAACAGCGCGCTGTTTACTTCGAAGTTCAATTCAAATCCGGATTCAGCATCTCCGGTCTGTCCGGACTGATTCTCTTTCTTTGAACAGGACAGCAGCAATCCCAACAACACAAATGCCGCCAGCATCAAAAAGGTTTTTTTATTCTTCATTTTCTTCTAATATTAGAGCGTATCCCCCCAATATCATAGGGAGATTTTTTCACTGGCTCGCCGAGCCGGGTTAAGCAGCGAGAGTGTTTCCATAGTGCGTGTGTCCCGAAGATCGCGCAACCCGGCCGGAATAAGAATATAAACGCTCCTTACCTCCGCCACTTCAACAGCTTCTTTAAAAACTTCTCCACGGTCGGCGTAAGCATTGTCTGCCGGTACGTATCACCGCACTTCTTGATAATCTCCGACTGCGTCGGGTAAGGATGGATATCGGAAGCCAGCGATCCCAATTTTATCCGGTGATTCATTGCCATAACAATCTCACCGATTATCTCTCCGGCATTCGCCGCCGCAATCGTCGCACCCTTGATATTGCCTTTCTTGTCAATGTGAAGCTTGATCATCCCGTTGCTCTGGCCATCGAGAACCGCTCGATCTGAATCGGTAAAGGGGAAATGCATCGTTTCCAATCCTTGCCCTTCCTCCGCATGACCATAGACTCCGACATGCGCAATTTCCGGATCGGTAAACGTCGTCCAGGGAATGTTCAATTGCGACGCCGGATGCGTTCCGAAAAAGAGCGCGTTTCCGATGACAATCCTTGCCAGAGCATCCGCCGCATGGGTGTATTTGAATTCCGACGCCACATCTCCGCAGGCAAAAATCCTCGAATTCGTCGTGCATAGCCTGTCATTCACCACAACTCCGCTTTCATCATACTTCACGCCCACTCCCTCCAAGTTCAAACCCTCCGTGTTCGGAATCCTGCCCGTTGCTATCAGGATCTTATCAAAGGCGTCGAGCTGTTCATGTCCGTTCTCAAGAACCCGGATCCGAATTTCGTCCCCCGCTCTGGAAAACTCCATCTCTCTCACACCGAGCCGGAACCCCACTCCGTCTTTTGCCATTGCTGCGCGCACAATCGCCGACGCGTCCCGATCCTCCTTCGGCATGAATGAGGACGCGATATCATAGACCGTTACCTTACTCCCGAAGCGCGCGAACGCTTGCGCCATCTCTGCTCCCGTCGATCCCGAACCGATTACCGCCAGCCGCTTCGGCAATTCCGTCAACCAGAATAAATTCTCATTGGTCAGGATTTCAATCGCTTCGATTCCCGGAATCGAAGGAACCGCCGCGCGCGTGCCTGTCGCGATGACTGCCCGCGCG
>JAHIZR010000378.1 GCA_018814465.1 bacterium
GGCACTTCCTGCTTGGTTCGCTGAACTCCGGCTATATGTATTACGGCACCTCGCTCGATATGGAAGTCAAGCCCACTGTCGCCTGCAACGAAGCGACTAATTACGCGGATCTGGTCATCACCGGACAGAACGACAACACCGCTCCGACGGTCTGGACGCTCCAGCAGTTCCCGCACAATCCGGGTGAAATCGGTTTCGGTCCGACCTTCGGTTATCAGCAGGTGCAGCATCCGCGCGATTTCCATGTCTGGACTTTTGCTTACGATGTTTCCGGCGTGGATGCTTGTTCTCTAATGTATCGACTCGATCTTGACGGCGAGAATCCGCTGTCATCAACGCAAAACGAAACCTACGCGGGCGGCGCGGAAGTCACAAGCTGGCGCGCGCGGGAAATGACTTTCCGGGATTTCCCGGCGGGGAATGTCTACAACGATCCTTCGATCAACTATTTTGAAATGCCCAACTATATCGCCGATCAGTACTACTATCATCTAACCGATGCCGAAATCACGGACGAGGGCGGCGTCTTAGTGGACTATTATGTAAAAGCATCCGACATCTTCGGCAATACCAAGCAAACGGATATCTATCATACCTGGGTGGGCACCGGACAAGGTTCGATTCCGGGCGACGATAAAGTCTGGATGGATCCCGATACCGCCGAAGGCGGTGCGAACGCAATCATTTATTATGATGCCACTGACGGTCCACTCGCTGGCGCGAATCCTGTCTATATTCACATCGGTCATTCTAACTGGCAGGGCGTGCTGAGTCCCGACCCGGTCATGACTTGGAACGCGACCGAAGAAGCCTGGGCTTACGAATACGCCGTTCCTTTCGGTGCGACCTCGATTGACGTTGTCTTCAACAACGGCAGCGGCACGTGGGATAACAACAATGGCATGGATTGGCATCTGCCCGTCGCCGAAGGCGAACCCGGCCCGGCGGAATTTGTGATTGACGGTAATCTGGACAGCGGCGCGCAGATCGCAGCCGCGACAACAATCACACTTTGGGCCGACTGGAACGGCACGGATCTTTATGTCGCCACCGAGAACCCATCAGGCAGTGACCGCTTCATCTTTGTCGCGGGAACGCCGGGCACATTGACAACAGCGCCGTGGGCGAAATCGGGACAGGTGGCGGGCTGGTCGGCTTATCTCGCGGAAGAAGAGAGCAACGGCTGGAACGGCTGGTTCGATCAGAGCGCGGTGGTTGCCAACACCAGTGGCGCAGTGTTGGAAGGAACCATTAATTTATTACAGGAAATCGGTTCCGATGTTGCGAGCGTCTGGATCTGTTTGGGTGCTTATGCATCTGCCGATGGCGGCGCGTTAACCGCTCAGGCTCCGGCGGCAGTCATCGCCAATGGCAACATCGAAGCTTCCGAGTGGGTGGAGCTGATCCTGCGGCCCGATTCTTTAGTCATCACCGTTTCCGGCAATGATGTGAACCTGAGCTGGTCTCCGGTTTTCGGCGCGGACGCTTATCGGATTTATTTGCGCACGGAATCGGACGGCGAAGTCGTTGATGTCTTCGAGTCGTCAACAACGAATTATATCCTGCCTCTGACCTATTCTACGGCTTTCTTCGAAGTCAGAGCGCGCTTCTAAAACTCCCAATTGAAATTGCCGTGTTGGCTTCCTTCACTTCGTTCAAGGACAAGGCTTGCAGCAGACCGGCCAATTACTAACCACCACCCTCCGGGTGGCAGCCATCATCAGCTTTATCGCGGCGGCAGATGTCTTCACCTGCTCGGATTACTGCTCCAAAAAGAACCGCTTTCCTGTCGGACGGCGGGACATTGCTATTATTAATATCTCGAAGTCGACACAGTGAATCCAACGTCACGTTGGTTCGTGCTCCGTAAAAATTCAACTTCACATATACCGAAACAAAAGCATGTTTGATCGCAACACAATTATCGCCCTCGTCGTCGTTGGAGTTATTCTGCTGCTCCTTAAGCCGTATTATGAGTGGATCTCACCGCCGCAGCCGCCGGCGGAAACCGTTGTCGACACCCTGCGAACGGAAACAACGCCGGAACTGACCGCCGAGACTTTTCATCCTGTGGAACAGAGTGAGCAGGCAGAAATCCTCGCGGAACCGGAGGAAACCGTTCCCACCGAGTCACCCTTAAAAGACGGCGATCCGCTGCGCGACGGCGAGTATGTCGAAAAGCTTGTCGAAGTGGAAACCCCGCTCTTTAATATGACCATCGGTTCCAACGGCATGATTACAGACTACGAGCTGAAAGACTATACTCTTGTTGATGGCTTGCCGGTGCGTTTGACGCGCAACCGATCCAAGCTCGCGGGTCCCATCGGCTATTTGGATTTCAATCTGGGCAAGCACAACTTCAGCAGCTTGCAGGAGTTGAGATTCGATGCCAGTACGCCGCGCTTGTTTGTGCCTTCAGGGAGCGACTCCATTATTTTTGAAGCGGGCGACATGAATGATGAATACGTGCGCTTGGTTTATGTCATCCATGCGCAACGCTATGGTTTCGATGTTGGCCTGCAAACGAGCGGACTTACGGCCACCGAAGACGGCGAATTCAATGTCAAGTGGATGGGCGGTGTTCCGTCCACCGAGCCTGATCCCAATTCCGATCATACCTTCAGCGGCGCCTTCGCGCAGATGGGCGGCGAACTGGAAGAGATTCAGTTGGGCGGCGACGAGAAGAAAGAATTTGCGGCGACCGGTGTGACGAACTACATTGCGGTGCGCTCGAAATATTTCATCGCCGCGATTATCCCGCAGGAACAAGGCGCGGGCGCGGATTTGCTGGGCCGCAATCCCGAGCCGAAGGTGCCCACCTCTCCTCATGTATATAATGCCAGCCTGCGACAGCCTTGGCCGGCGATGGGCGCGGGCGGCTATTGGCAGGTTTATTGGGGACCGATTACCGTGGACAATCTGAAAGAATATAATGTCGGCCTTGAAAACACGATGAACTGGGGCTGGGCGATCATCAAACCGTTCTCGCGCTTTGTGTTGTGGGCGCTGACGATGATGCATAATTACATTCCGAATTATGGAATCGTGATTATTCTGTTCAGCATTTTTGTCAAGATCGTGCTCTGGCCGCTGACGCGCAAGTCGCAGATCTCGATGAAGAAGATGTCCGCCCTGCAGCCCGAGATCAAGGCTTTGAAAGAGCTCCATGCCAAGAATCCGCAGGCCGCGAATCAGGCGACGATGAAGCTCTATAAGGAGCGCGGCGTGAATCCCGCGGCGGGCTGCATTCCGATCTTGTTCCAGATGCCCGTGCTCTATGGTTTATTCATCGTCTTCCGCTCGACGATTGAGTTCCGGCAGGCGCCCTTCATCGGCTGGATTACCGATTTAAGTTTGCCCGATGTGATTTTCGATCTGGGCTTCTCGATTCCGCTCTACGGCTCCGGTGTCGCCCTGCTGCCGATCGTGATGGGAGTCTCGCAGTTCTTCATGTCGAAGAAGACGATGACCGATCCCAATCAGAAGGCGATGATCTACATCATGCCGGTTTTCATGAC
>JAHIZR010000379.1 GCA_018814465.1 bacterium
CGATTGTCTCCTGTTCAACAATCGGACTTGGTGGAGGGATTCATGCACGTCTTTGCAGTCTGTTTGTGGATAGAAGCACCTTAGAGAATTGTAATTCTGAGGATGGAGGGGGCGGTGCATTTTTCTCAACATCGTTTATTAAATTTTCCGAAACTAAAGTGACAGGCTGTAGTGCACTCTCCGTTGGCGGAGTTATATACTACAGCAATCGTGGTGCTGTTGAGAATTGTCATTTTATAGACAATACAGATAACGGTTATTTTGCTCATTTCGAGATCATCGATTCGGACGCAATTGTCACGGGATGCCTATTTGGCACATGTCCCAATAACACGATGTCATTGGCCTTAGCCAATCGTGACGAACCCTTGCGCTTCCTCGGGAATGTGGTGGAGAACAATATCACAACTTCGGGTTTTACAGGGACGATTCTGATTGGGAGCAACACACAAGGCGAAATCGGCTACAATGTCATTCGTAACAATCGGTCTCACCAAGGCTGTCTTTTTCAGACTTTCGACCACATTTCTGTCAGAATCCATCATAACCTGATCGAGAACAACGTCTCGGATGACCCCGAGTGGCCGTCTGTTCTTATTTCGATTTCCGGCGCCGAGCCGTCACTCGATTCAAATATCATCAGGAATAATTCCGGTCAGACAATCAGTTGTTATCCCGGAGACAACATTCCCATTAACGCCAGGTTCAACTGGTGGGGACATGAAACTGGGCCTTTCCACCCTGTCGCGAATCCGCAAGGCCAGGGCGACACGATTCTATCCGGGGATGTCTTTTTCATTCCATGGCTGACCGAACCGCCGGACACGACGATGCCAACGAATAGTGTTGATCGCAAGCGACCGCAGGTGCCGGGGACATGGCAAATCATGAATCTCTTTCCGAATCCCTTCAACAGCGAATTCACGATTATATTGGCCGGCTTCACCAGATCCGATTTCAGTTTACGGTTGTATGATATTCTCGGACGGGAAGCGGCAGTCATTCAGGAAGGCGCATTGACAGGAGGACGATTGTCGTTCCGCGCTCCTCCTGAACTTGCCAGCGGAGTTTATTTCCTGCGCGCGGCGGACCGGAGTCGGGTGGATACGCGGAAAGTGGTACTGCTGAAATAGAGGACGGATGCCTCGGCGGAACATAGCATAAGTAGGGGCCGGCATGATGAGTGCCGGCCTTTTTGCGTTTGCAGGCTTGAGAATAACCGCAATTCGAAGTATATTGTGCGTTAAAGATGAAAACCACCGCTGAATACATGCAATGAAGCGAATTCCCGCAGTGTTTTGGATCCTGCTGCTGGCTGCCGGTCTGCGTATCTACGGACTGGCCGACGAGAGTTTGTGGCTGGATGAAGCGCTGATCAACGAGCGGATTTTGCATGACTATAAAACCTTGCTGACGGACTGGGACAGTCAGCGGCAGGGACCGCTGTATCCGGTCATTGCAAAGGCATGGTGCGACCAGTTCGGCAATGATGAGTTCAATCTGCGGTTGACAGCAGCGCTTTTCGGGATCATTGCGGTTTTCATGGTCTATCGTTTGGGGAAAGAGCTTTTTGGAAAGGAGACCGGGCTTTGGGCCGCGTTTTTTGCCGCGCTGAGTCCGTTCATGATTTACTTTGCGCAGGAAGCCCGGCCGTATACTCTGTACATATGTTGTTCGCTGGCCGCGATCCAATATTTTGTTCGGATTCCGCGCGGGAGCGCTTCGCTCGGAGACAAGCTTTTCTTCATCTTTTTTGCCTTCTGCGCGCTCTATTCGCACCCATACGGACCGTTTCTGGCGCTCACGTTCATCCTGATGCTGTCGGGCTATGCTTGGCTGGAGCGGGAGTCCTTTATCACGATATTGCGAAGAACTTGGATCAGCGCTATCGCTGTCGCCTTGCTTTATGCGCCGATGTTCTTCATTTTTGCGCGAACATTCTTACGCAAACTCGATAAGCCGACGACAGCGGGATCATGGCTGCTTGCGGGGCCGATCACACAGATTCCCGAAACATTCGTTGACTATTTCATGAGCCTGCCGTTCGCGCTCGCGGTATACGTTCTGATAGGTTTCATGATCGGACAAAGGCTTCTTAAGAACAAGTTAATCGATTTCCCGCTGATTGTTCCGTTGTCGATGTTTCTCTCATTTATGCTGGCTCCATGGATTATTTCGGCGACCATCACTCCGATTTATTTGTACAAATATACGGCTCCCGCTCTGGGAGGGGTGCTCGTCTTGCTGGGATATGCGCTGTCGCTGATCCCGTGGAAGCCGCGCATTGCAGCCATCATCGTGCTCACGGTATTCCATATTCTCCCTCTATATAATATCTATACCAAGGTTGATAAGGATCCCTGGCGGCAGACAGCGGCGCTGGTCGAGCAGGAACTCCGCTCCCATGATATGATATTGCTGATGCCTACCTATGCCTCAAGTTCGTTCAACTACTACTACCATAGGCGGCAGGACGTTCTGTTCAGGCGGCTGCGGCATACGGCGGAATTCAGAAGTATTCCCGATCATATCGAACGCGTCTGGTTTATTTTTGCCCATTTTCATACGCCCTTGCAGGGGGATGCGCTGTTTGACACTTTGTCGAATTGGGGATCGCCGGCGGAGACCATCCGCGTGGCGGAAACTCTGCCTATGAATCCGCATCGTTATTTTGCATCCGATATCGATGTGACACGATTCGACCGTAAATAGTCTGTTTCGTTCAGCACAAAAAAGCCTGTGAGTTTGTTCACAGGCTTTTTTGCTGTCACGCAAGATTAATTCGGTTCTTCAACAAGCAGAGATTTTTCAGAAGGTCTTTTCAGTTTTTGGACCGCTTCGCGTCCCGCTTTCATTAGATCGTGAATATGCGTATAAGCGAACTCACTGTTGCGGCCGATGATGTGAAGGTTTTCGAAACGGGACAGATAAGTCAGCAGTTTCTAGACTGTTTCTTCGAAGCCGAGTTTTAAAACCGGATAAGCGAACGGAATGCGACAAACCATACTGTCAAGCACGGTTGTTTTGCGAATCAGCC
>JAHIZR010000380.1 GCA_018814465.1 bacterium
GAATCGAGATCGCCGATTAATAAACTCGGTGTGATGCCCACACGCCTGAAGACCTTAAGGCCTCCATCGACAGCGATCAAGTTTTTGGAGCGCGAGGCCAACTCAATAAAGAGTTTTTCAGACGGCGGAGCACCATTAGCAACAATTAAGGCGTCGTATGAATCTTTGATAATCAACGGATTTGAGTTTAGGGTTACTGCGCAATGATTCTCTGACAAACGCGAATGCTATGCATGAATGCGAAAGCCGGCGATCATTCCTTTCATCCGTACACCTTCCCGGCGAAATGAACTATACCGCGAATCCCGAAAGGTGCAGGGAGGGCGGTGCGGAATCCGGGCGGGATCTAAGCCATGACGGAGTGAATCGATCATCAGGCAGGAAAAGAGATCAAGATGCGGACGTTCGTTCATCCGGTTCACGACCTGAACGCCGAATCTATTCGTAAATCGACTTGCCAGATCATCACTGACTTCGTAGTAAGAGCTGGAAATCATGGGTCCTACCGCGACTCGCAAATCACTGGCATCTGTCTTGAATTCGCTGTGCATGCTCCGGATTGCTTTACCGGCGATTCCGGCAAGGATGCCCTTCCATCCGGCATGAACAAGCCCGATCGCACGATGTTTATCGTCAAGCAAAAAAAGCGGAGCGCAGTCGGCATGAGAAGTGACTAACACAAGATCGGGTGTATTCGTGATCATGCCGTCCGTGGCGGGAATTCTCGATTCAGGTGAGTTAATACCTCGATTGGCATCCGACTTGGCTACTCGAACAATTTCGACGCCATGGACTTGATCAATCGCCACTGCCTGTTGCGGCAGACAGCCTGTTTTCATGATAAAACCGCGTCGATTTGCGGCAATTTCATGATCAGGCGCATGTCCCCACGCCATGGCACCATCGGCAAGGATCGAAATCCCGCCGGAGACCCACTCGATATCAGGAAACGGCTGCCAGCAGGATGCCTTGATTTGATTTTCTGAGGTTGTTTGGGTATCTTGGAAAGTTGACAAATTAATGGAGACTTTATGGCTTACAAAGCGCTGGATTATTATCTGATCGAAGACTTACTGACCGAGGAAGAGCGGATGGTGCGGGATACTGTCCGCGAATTCGTAACCGATAATTTAATGCCGATCATCGAGGAGTGCAATCGCACCGCGCGTTTCCCGATGGAGTTGATTCCTAAAGCAGCGGGATTGGGATTGCTGGGCGCGCCGTATCCTGAAGAGTATGGATGCGCAAATCTTAATGCGATTGCCTACGGGCTTATCAATCAAGAGCTGGAGCGCGGAGATTCGGGGCTGCGTTCCTTCGTGTCGGTGCAAACCGGTTTAGTGATGTATCCGATTTTCAGCTATGGCACTGAAGAACAAAAGAAATACTGGTTGCCGAAGCTTGCGTCCGGCGAGAAAATCGGCTGCTATGGCTTGACAGAGCCTGATTTCGGATCGAATCCGGGAGGTATGCTGACCCGCGCGGAAGATAAAGGCGATCACTATCTCCTGAACGGCTCCAAGGCTTGGATCACCAATGGAACGATTGCCGATGTCGCTGTTGTCTGGGCAAAACTTGACGGCGAAGTGCGAGGATTCTTAGTTGAAAAAGGCCGTGAGGGTTTCGAAGCACCGGAGATTAAGAATAAGTTTTCACTGCGAGCCAGTGTGACCTCGGACTTGATCTTCCAGGATGTAAGAATTCCCAAAGAAAATATTCTGCCCGGTGTAAAAGGTTTGAAAGGCCCCCTTTCCTGCCTGACTCAGGCGCGCTACGGCATCGCCTGGGGCGCGATGGGAGCGGCGATGGCGGTCTACGACGAAGTGCTCAGCTATGGTAAATCGCGAATTCAGTTCGACCGACCGATTGCCGGTTTCCAATTAGTCCAGAATAAACTGGTTTGGATGGCAACCGAAATCACGAAAGGACAACTGCTGGTGTACCGTCTCGCGCAGCTAAAAGACGCGAAGCGGATGCGCCCGCAGCACGTTTCGCTGGCCAAGCGAAACAATGTCGGAGCCGCGCTGGAGATCGCGCGCGTCGGACGCGATATTCTGGGGGCAAATGGAATCTCTAATGAATATCAAACCTTCCGGCATATGAACAATCTGGAGTCCGTTAATACCTATGAAGGAACGTTCGATATTCACACGCTGATCATCGGCGAAGATCTGACAGGGATTGCGGCATATACTTAAGATGAATTATCGCGAGGCAGAACGCTGATGACATCCACAGCCATTTTGAATTTGTTGAAGGGCGGCATCAGGTAGATTCCCTGACATGAAGACTTGATATTCAGCAGGAATTCTTGCGCGATTTCGACACCTGCTTTAACTCCTTCTGTCCCGGATTTTTGCATTCGCATGCGAATCGATTCCGGGACAAACATATCCGGGATTTCGTTGTGAATGAACTCGGCATGCTTCGAGGAGCGCAGCGGCATGATCCCGACGAATAGCGGAATTGAACTGAATCCAGACACTCGATCCAAAAAGCGGTCGAGTGTTTCTTTTTCAAAGAGCGGCTGCGTGAATGCGAACATCGCGCCCGCGTCGATTTTGCGGCGGAAACGATCAACCTCGATTTCCAGTTCTGGTGCCGTGGGATTCGCCGCGACCCCTATGGAGAATTGCGTCGGCTCGTCGAGGTCGCGTCCGGTAAGGTCCTTGCCCTGGTTCATCTGCGAGATCATATGCGCGAGCCGAATCGAATCGAGCTCGAAGATATCATGCGCCATGGGATAATCGCCGATGGCGACCGGATCGCCTGTGACCGCGAGAATGTTCAGAACACCCAGCGTATGCGCGCCAAGCAACTCGGACTGCAAGGCGATTGCGTTGCGATCCCGGCAGGACATGTGCAGCAGCACATCAATCCCGGCATCGCGCCGAATCAGATGCGCCATCGCCAGAGCACTCATGCGAGCACGCGCTAACGGTGAATCCGCGACATTAATGAGGTCTACGCCGGCGGCTTTCAGCTCCTGAGCATGACGAATAAAGGGGCCGGGATCGTGACTGCGAGGCGGATCGATCTCGACGGATATCTGGAACTTCTTCCCAAGATTCTCGCGAAAACTATTGAACGGAACGCCCCAACGAGGACCGGATATCGGTTCTTCCGGTTCTTTCTCGGAAATACTAATCTGTGCAGGACTGCCTCTTTTTTTCCCTCTTACTGCTTCGGCGATCGCTTGAATATGTTCAGGGGTCGTTCCACAGCAGCCACCAACAATTGAAACTCCATTGCCGATGAATTTCAGCGCGCTTTCGGCAAAATACTGAGGTGAAGCCAGATAGATATATCGCCCCCCGACGACACGCGGCAGTCCCGCATTTGGTTGCGCGCAGAGAGGAATATCGCTTGTCCGCGCCATGCGTTCGATGACTTCCATCATCGCCTGCGGACCGACTGAGCAATTCGCTCCCACGACGTCCGCACCATATTCAGTCAGAGCCCGCAATACTTCCGAGGGCTTGTCACCGATAATAGTCTTTCCATCCTCTGTGAACGTCATGGAAGCTACAATCGGCAGATCGCATTGATCCCGAATCGCCAGTATCGCTTCACGAATCTCCACCAAGCTGGACATGGTCTCGATAAAGAACACATCCACTCCTCCTTCGAGAAGTCCCGCGATCTGGTAGCTGAATGCTTCGCGAGCCTGATCGAGAGTCACACGGCCGATTGGCTCCAACACTTGGTTAAGTGGTCCGATACAGCCCGCGACATAACGCTGCTCCCCCGCGGCGGAACGCGCGAGGATGGCGCCCGCCCGGCTGATCTCGCGCGATTGCCTTTCGAATCCGTGTTCGGCAAGACGCAGTGTGTTCGAACCAAAAGTATTCGTCTCAATAATCTGCGCACCCGCTTTCACATAGGCACGATGCAAAGTCTCGATCTGATGAGGGGCCGAGAGATTCAACTCATCAAAACAGGTACGATGCGAGTAACCCGCGGCGTAGAGCGCGGTACCCATCGCACCATCCGCCACGAGGATATCCGTATGGACTCGTTCAAGAAGCTCTTTAGTTCGAGCGGACACTTTTTGATATAGCTTTTAATATAGGGTAGAACTTTTTTCTGAATGAACCGCGACAGAGACTCCCTGCCGCGGTCATTATTTTCCGAGAGAAGCTGATTCAGATCGTAATATCGTCTTTTTTGACCACCCGGCCTTTGGCATCCCGCTGCAAAGAGCATGCATCGCAGTAAGGATCGTGTTCAAACGCCACGATCCAATCTTCATCGCACGCTCGAGCAAGATAACGCCGTTTATCTTCGAGCGTATCCAGCGGAAACAGATCGTAACCCATGATATAGGGCAAATGAAGCTGCGAAGACAAGGGAAGCAAGTCGGCGGGGAACCAGACGCTTTTGTTTCCATCCGTAACCAACACGGTCTGCATGCCGGGGGTATGACCGGAAGAAGTCAGCAGGTGAACGCCGGGAAACAGCTCGGTATCGCCTTCAAGCATTTCCATCCTACCGGCTTCCTTGATGGGAACATAGTTATGATCGATATAGCTGGCGCGATCACGCTCGCATCTCGTCAGCGCATGCTCGTATTGCTTCTTCTGAACGTAATGAGTCGCGTTTTCAAATGCCGGGATCACATCATTTCCGTCCGACTTTGTCGAGCCTCCCGCATGATCGAAATGCAGATGCGTATATATCAGATCCGTGATTTCAGAAGGAGCGAGACTTTTTTTCGCAAAAGAACTCTCGAATGAGAAGCGAGAGTTGTCGACTGAGAAAACCTTATTGAATTTCTCCTGTTCCTTTGTGCCGATACCCGCATCGACGAGAATCTTTCTGTCTTTCGATTCTATCAGAAGGCATTGCGCGATCATTTCGATCCGGTTTAACTCATCCGACGGGTTTGTTTTTGACCAGAGCGTTTTAGGCACGACACCGAACATCGCGCCGCCATCAAGGCGAAACTCACCTGCTTTAAGCAAACTGACTGTATAAGGTCCGATTTGAATCATTGCTTCTTAATTCTTGCTTTTATCCCGGCCATGGAAGATTATCCCAAATACGCCGGGGATTATCGATAGTCATGCGGGAAGCAGCCTCAGCACTGTGAAGCAACGCGACCGCCTCCCTGCCTTGTTTCAAACAAAAACCGTGCGTATCATCATCATGCGCGTCACTCGCAAGGATGTCGACGCATTCCCACTCGATCAGCTTCGTTGACACTTTCACCATCGGTTTCCCGAATTGCCCGATAAGGGAGCCCGCATCGAGGGTCAGGATGCCGCCTTCCGCACGAATCCGCTCCGGCTGAGATTTTTGCTTGCAGGCATATCGATAGCGTTCATAGTGAGCCAGCACGGGACGCAGTTTCCAGCGGCGAGAGGCACGAACTACGTTAAGGATAATCTCAAAGGGCGTCTCACGCGAGAATTCTATGAGAAAATAACGCCCGCCTCCGAGAAAGGTCGCAAACGGGTGCGAGAGCGTTTTCTGCAGATCAGCACCGAACATGATCTCTGAAGCAAGCCCTAATTGGACAGGCAACTCGCGCGCTTTTACTTCCGCGACTAAACGGTTGAACGCATGTTGAAACAGCTCATCCGCCTGCTCAGCAGCGCGGTCATTCGCATGCGGTGTGCAAACAACGTGAGTGATTCCCTGCAGAATAGCCTGTTCGAGCATGCGCAGAGACATGCGCATCCCCATCGAACCGTCGTCGACAGCGGGCAGAACGTGATTATGAATATCGTACAATTACAAGAGGGTTCGATTAGATTCCGGGATTGCTTTCGCCAGCGGATTTTGCCGCGGTCCGATCCGGCAAACCCTGCGCGATAAACTCTGCAATATCCTTCACGGGGACGGCTTCTTGATCCAAGTCCTTCAAACCGTCGCGAAGCATCATGTGACAGAATGGACAAGCCGTGCCGACTTCCGCGGCGCCTGTTACCATGAGTTCTTTGACACGCCGGTGATTGATGCGCTCTCCTGCGGTTTCTTCCGCGAAGAGCAACCCTCCGCCCGCGCCGCAGCAGAACGAGCGTTCGCCGTGATTTTCAGGTTCCTTAATCGAAGCACCGGCAACCCGAATCACCTCGCGAGGATAACGGATATGATCCGAACTTGCATAGCGGCTGAGATAGCAGGCATCATGATAGACGACATCACTGAAAGCAGACGCAGTGGTTTTCAACTTGCCGTTCTTTTGCAGCTGTGAGATAAACTCGGAATGGTGAATAATCGGAATCTCCTTGTTCAAGCCGAGATCCCGATACTCCTTCAAAGTCCGCAAGCAGTGCGGACAGGTCGTGAGGATCACCTTGGGAGCCGCCTGGTTCAGACTTTCGATATTCTCCTCGGCGAGCATTTGGAAAACCAGTTCGTTCCCCGCACGGCGCGCGGCATCGCCCGTACATTTTTCATTTTTGAGAATCCCCCAACTGACCCCAGCGGCGTCAAGAATCTTGACCATAGACAGGGCGACTTTGCGGTAGTAGAAATCATAGCGTCCCATGCATCCCAGCCAGAACAGCACTTCATGACCATTGAAGATCGGCAGTTTATTCTCCGCAATGAAGTCCGAAGCTTCACTCTGCGGATACTTCCAGGGATTGCCGGATCGCTCAAGATTGTCGAACAGAGGCCGCATCGTCGAAGGGAATTCCCCGCCAGAGACTTGACCGCGCCGCATTTCGATGATCGGGATCACCTGATCGATTCCCACCGGACATTGATAAGTACAGGCGCCGCATGTCACGCATTGCCAGAGAATTTCTTCTTCGATCACATTGCCGACAACGGGCTCCTCGGTCTTGGACAACAGCCCGGCACGCAGATCGAGCATCAATTGTTTGGGATCGAGCGCCTTGCCGGTTTTATTGGCCGGGCAATTGTCGTAGCAGCGACCGCACTCGACGCAAGTGAAAGCCCCCAGCATTGTGTGAGCGCTGAAGTCCGTCAGCTTTTCCACGCCCATTTCATCTTTCTCGAAATCAAGCGGGTAGATTCTGGCGAGTTCGAAATCCTTGCGGAAGGTGGTCAGGGGGCCCAATACAAGATGCAGATGCTTGCTGTGGGGAATCAGAATCAGGAACGCAAGGATTACCAGCGCATGAAGCCACCAGTTCATCTTCTGAGCAACGGGCGATTCAAGCAGGTTGAAATAGCTCAGGAGATAAGTTACCATCAAAATGACGATGTAGACCGCAACGAGACCTGAAGACCAAGAGAGTTTTTTCCCGAGAGCCTCCGGACGCAACACAAAACGACGGAAAGCGAGGACTATTATCCCCACTGAAGTCAGTACCGCGAAAAGGGCAACGAAGCCGCCATAAATCCTATGAAATGCGCCTTCACCAAGCGGATGCCAGCCATAAGCTGTCGCGAAATGATGAAAAGTCTCAAGGGCAAACGCACAGAATCCCCAGAAGACAAGAGTGTGCATCAATCCGGGAATAGGTCTTTCCTTAATTACCTTGGATTGAAACACTACTTCCTTGAAGAACCGTACCCAACGTTCACCAATGCGATCCAGCGCCGCATCTTTTTTCCCAGTAGACACAATTGCCAGTCTTTTCCGAACAGGTACGATGAACAGATAAAGACTGACAACGATCAGCAACGAGAGAATGAGTTGTTCCATTGTTCAGTGTTTAGAAATTCAGCGCCCACTCAACGATGGTTTTTACGCCTGATCCGGTGGCAGTCATCTTCGGCTGTATCGAAGACGGCGCGCCGGGAAATGCTGTGGGTGCAATATCAATATGAGTCCAGCTTGTGTTCCCGACAAATTCCTTTAAAAAGGCCGCGGCAGTGCAGGCTCCTCCCCAGCGATGCCCGACACTGTTGCGAAGCTGTGCGGTCTCCCCTTCCACTTCCTTCGTGTACTCTTCGAAAAGCGGCATCGGCCACATCCGCTCGCCCGCGAGTTCAGCAGCCGCAAGTACCGCTTTTTTCATCCGGTCGCTATTGGAGAATACGGCATCCGCATACTTGCCCAACGCAACTTTTGCAGCACCTGTCAGTGTCGCGAGATCAATGACAGCGTTCGGCTGATACTTGTCGATCGTATAAGCAAGCGCATCCGCCAGCACCAACCGGCCTTCAGCATCGGTGTTCATCACTTCAACCGTCTTGCCGTTGTAAGCGGTATAGATATCGGACGGGCGGTAGGCATTCGGACCAATCGCGTTCTCGACCGTGCCGATCACGCCGATTACGCGGATGCCGGGCTTCAAGCGAGCAATGGTATGCATCGCTCCCATCACCGCCGCCGCGCCGCCCATATCGCTTTTCATCTCGTCCATCATCAGCGTTTTGATATTCAACCCGCCGCTATCAAAAACAACGCCCTTGCCGATCAAGGCCACCGTTTTTCTCGCGCGCGCCGGCTTGTAATCCATGATAATCAAACGCGGAGGCATGGCGCTGGCTTGCCCGACGGCAAGGATCAGATTCATACCCAGCTTCTTCATTTGGGCAGCTTCAAGCACGGTTGTCTTGATACCCTTTTTACTGAGGGCTTTTGCCTCGCGCACGAGATAATCGGTGTTGACTTCATTTGTGGGATGAGTTGTTAGGTCGCGAGCAACGCACTGACCTTCCGCGAGAATACGAGCATGCCGGATCATTTTCGAGGCGGCTTTCTTGCGTTCCTCACTACCATAGTAGATGACTGTTTCGCGGAGGAGCCTTTTGTCCTTCTGCGCTTTGTAGTGATCGAACGTCCAAGTTCCAAGGATCAGACCATCCACGAGGGCGCGCGTAATCATCTCTTCGGACAGGTCTTCCGTGAGTTTGTCGCCACTTACAAGTGCCAATGATTTTGCGCCCGCGTCGCGCGCCGCGCGAGCAACCGCACCCGCGGCCAGCCGCAGGCGCAACCAGTTGAACTCCTTGCGCGAACCCATCCCTTGCAGGACCAGAACCGGCGCGGAAGCGGATTCACTCAGGTGCGCGATGGTTTCGGTCGGTTTACCGGAGAATTTAGATGCCGCGATAATGCGCTCCATGGCGCGCTTGGTAGCCGCTGAAATCGCGGAGAACTTGCCGGATCTGATCTCATCATCGAAAAGACAGATTCCGATAGCCTCCGGATTTCCGCTGATTTTCCCGAATCCAGGCGTTATTTTCATTTCGGTTTCCGTGTTTTATGTGTGATGTTTTTCATCGGACGGTTTTTCTCATCGAGCAGAATGACTCTCAATACATGCTTGCTCAACTCGCTGTCCTCGACCTGCACGTAGGTAACGATGATAATGCGGTCTCCTATTTGTCCCATGCGGGCAGCGGCTCCGTTAAAGCCGATTTTACCCGAACCTCTGCGATCCGGTATTGCATAAGTGTCGAACCGATTACCGTTCGTAATGTTGTAGATATGGACTCGCTCGTAGGGAGCGATTCCAGCGAGATCAAGAAGATCCTGATCTATAGCGCAAGATCCTTCGTAGTCGATCTTGGTCTCGGTAACGCGGGCGGTATGAAGTTTCGCGCCCAGAATTTCCCGTTGCATGGTGTTTCTTCTATTTGTGTGATGATAACGGATCGAGTTAACTCGTCCATTTTTGGATTGTTTTCGTATAGTCCCGAAGCAAACGCTTCACGCAGTCTTCCACAGTGGGAATATCCTTGATCAGAGCCGAACTTGTCCCGGCCTCGAACTGTCCTTCTTCCCAGTTTCCTTCGAAAATCCCCGCACGCTCCCTTCCTTTCCCCATCAGTTGTATGGTTTCTTCCGGCGTCGCCCCGCGCCGTTCATAGGCGATGCATTGCGCGACGAAGGGATTCTTTATCATACGGGTCGGTACTGTGTTTTTCAAAGTCAGGACTGTATCCGTTTCACCTGCTTCGATGACGGCTTGTTTATAGCGATCGGCAGCCGACGATTCCACTGTGACAGCGAAACGTGTTCCGATCTGCACGCCGTCAGCGCCAAGAGTCAGCGCGGCGGCGATTCCGCGTCCGTCTACGATCCCGCCTGCCGCGATGACCGGAATGGAAACCGCGTCCCGAACTTGAGGCACAAGTGAAAAAGTGGGAATTTCATCAAGCCCGTTGTGACCGCCGGCTTCGGTACCTTCACAGACAACGGCATCTACTCCGCGTTCTTCACATTTTTTCGCGAGCTTGGCTGTCGGCGCAACATGCACAACTTTCATTCCCAGTTTCTTCAAATGCTCCGTATAGAGACCAGGATTACCGGCGGAAGTGAAAACAACTTTAACGCCTTCGTCGATGCAAACCTGAACGAGTTCTTTGTTATCCTCGCGCTGCAGGGGGATGTTTACTCCGAATGGAAAATCAGAACCCAAAGCAGATTGAGTTTTTTGAATGTGCTCTCGCAGGAGTTGCGGTTTCATGGAACCGGCGCCAAGCAGACCCAAACAACCTGTTTTCGATACAGCCGCGCAAAGCTTCCAGCCCGATACCCAGACCATGCCGGCCTGAATGATGGGATGCTGAATATCAAATAGTTTTTGAATTTTGTTGCCGGGCCAGTGGATTCTATTCATAAGATATGCGCGCCATATCAAGCACAACAGCCGCACAGGGCAGTCCTTGTGCGGCCGATATCAGGAAACTGCTTTCAGATACCATTGAGGGCCGCTAATGTCCCCCGGACTGCTTTGAGAGATCAACCCGTTTAACCACCATTCCATCCAGCTCTCCGGGAAATTGAGCATGCGTTGTCATCTCCGAGTTATGCAGCAAAAAGTCGCGATCCAGATAGAATTCGGAACGGGTAACGCCGCCCAACGCCACGTAACCGGAATCCATACGAATGGCATCTTCCGGACATGCTTCGACACAAAGCCCGCAGAAGCAGCAGCGCAGCAGATCGATTTCAAAAGCAACCGGATATTTCTCGATTCTCCCGTCCGGTGATTCTCCGGCGGTGATTTTAATGCAGTCATCCGGGCAAGCGGTCTCGCACATCATGCAGGCGACACAACGCGGGGAGCCGTCGGGTCGAGTCATCAGGCGATGCCGACCGCGCCAACGCGGAGCGATATGACGAGTCTTCTCTGGATAGAGAATGGTCACCATCGGGTCCTTCGTCTTCAATCCGATCGCCCGTCCCGTATGCCGCGCGAGATTGCCGAAGAAATGCCGCATCGTCACACCGAGACCTTTCAGGAGTTCGGGATAATATGAATTCTGAATGATCGTCAGTTTCGAGCGGTTGACCGGCTTAACATCTATCATAATTCGAATCAGTTTTTAAGAAGCATTAATATAAGCCCGGTGATGCCGATATTCAGCAGGGCGGCCGGCATCATCTCGCGCCAGGAAACCCGCATCAATTGATCATAACGAAAGCGCGGGAAAGTCCAGCGCACTTGAATCTGGAACCACATCAGGAAAGCCACTTTCAGAGCGAAAGCGATAATGCGGAGTATGGCGACCGTCCAGTCGCCCAGCGCCCAATAGCTTCCCCAAGGAAAATGAAATCCGGCTTGACCGGCTTGCTCAACCGCATCGTAGAGGTACGGGATGTGATAACCGCCGAGAAAAATCGTAGTAATTACGGCAGACAGCACAACAATCTCGGCCAGTTCGCCTAAGAAAAACATGCCCCAACGCATTCCGGAGTACTCGGTAAAATAGCCGATAATCTCCGATTCACCTTCCGGCATATCGAAAGGAGCGCGTTTTCCTTCGGCGAGCGCGGCTGGGAGAAAGAGCAGGAACGCCAACGGCTGTACAACAATCCCCCAGCGCGGCAGCCAGCCCCAGAGTAAAGTATTTTGTGCGTTCACCATGGCGGCGGGTTCCATCGTACCAAAAACAAGGATCGGACCAATCAGCGCGAGACCAAGAATAATCTCGTAGGATATCATTTGCGCAGAGGTTCGCATACCGCCCAGCAGCGCATATTTGCTGTTGGATGCCCAACCCGCAATCATCGAGCCATAGACAGCAATCGAACCGAAGGCGAGAATGAACAGCACTCCGATATCGAGATTGAGGATTTGAAGGCGGATGTGATGACCCCAGAGTTCGATGGGCGGTCCGAAAGGAATCACCGCGAAGGTCAGAAAGACCGGGAACATCGCAATCGCCGGCGCGATGGAGTGCAGGAAGTGAAGCCCGCGGGGAGGGCTATAGTCTTCCTTGAACGCGAGCTTCATCGCGTCGGCCAGCGAGTTTATCAGACCCCACAGCTTGATGCCCAGAATAGACGCGCGATTCGCGCCGATGCGATCGGAGATTAAAGCGCCCTGTTTGCGTTCTACCCATGTCAGAATCCCGGCGCCGTTCAAAATCAGAAACAGCACAAATGCGATTTTGCCAAGAACTATGCCAAATTCAGCTAACATGGATCAGATAGATACTTTCTAAATTAATAGGCGGGCAAGGGATTCGGGCACTGAATTTTTCTATAAGCAGGTTCAGGCGCATCTGTCAGCATCAAGCCTTGATCGCCAAGATCGTCCCAACGCAGACCTTTAAAGCTCTCCGTATGTTCACCGATGGCATTGAACACTTCCTGCGGAGTTTCATAATCGCACTTACAACCGAGCATCGCCGCCAGTTCGTACCAATACTTCCATTCAGGCGTCGCGAGACCCAGCGGATCAAAAGCCTGCGAAGTCCGCTGAATCCGCCCTTGAAAATTCGTATAAGTAGCCGCGCGTTCCGCCCACATGGCGAGCGGCAACACATCATCGGCAATCTCGGACATGCCGTTGCTATGCGAGGACAAGTAGAGAATATAGCCGGTATGCTTGCGCAGCTTATGCAGAGCCTTTTCGCCCAAATACTGCGTCAGGTCATGATCGACAATGATTAATATCTCAAATTCACCCTCGCGCGCGCCTTCGAGAATAGCCTCGCCATTCTGACCTTCGCCTCCCCACGGCACCGCACCGATAGCCTGTGCGCCGCGACGGTTGGGAGCCAAATCGGCTTTCATCAGGATCTGATCCTCAGAGCCGTTTGCTTCTCCCGGCAGATTCACATCAATATTCTGTACCTTCAGATGATCAGCAAAAAGCCGCTTCAGCATGAACAGGTCTTCGTTGGAGGAATGAGCGGAACCCAAAACCGCAATAGAAGCAGAACCATTCTGATCAATTATCGCTTCGATTTTCGCGGCGGCGCGAGCGAGTATCGCGTTTATCGAAACACCATGCTCACGCTCTTCGGCATTGCTAATCGGCATCAACAAACGGTTCGGCGCATCAACCGCATGGTAACTGTAGCGGCCTCGATCGCAGATCCACCACTCATTCACCATCTTATTGTAACGAGGCTTCAGACGCTGAATCCGGCGGCCGCTGTCTTTATAACTTCGCGAGGTTTCCCAATCAATAGAAATGTTGCATCCGCGAGAACAGCCTGTACAGACCGAAGGAGTCCTCTTGAGATACCAGACACGCCGCTTGAATCTGAAATCTTTATCAGTCAAGGCTCCCACCGGACACAAATCCACAACGTTACCCGCGTAATCGTTGTCCAGCTTTGTGCCCGGCACATTCATCAATTCAGCATCACTCCCATGACCGTACACACCTAATTGATCCTTGCCGACGATTTCCCGGCAGAAACGCACGCAACGGGTGCAGAGAATGCAACGCTCGCTGTCAAGCACAACGGTCGGACCTACATCAATGACTTTGTGTTTATGCTTCTTCTCGGCAAGATCAACGCGACTGTCATGCAGTCCATGCTCCATGTAATAGTTCTGCAAATCACATTCTCCAGCATCATCGCAGATCGGACAATCCAAGGGATGATGCTGGAGATAGAATTCCAAAACCGCGCGGCGAATACTGCGAATCTCGTCGGACGTCGTGGTAATCTGCATTCCATCCGCCGCGAGGGTGTTGCAGCCCAGTGCGATGGATTTCCTGCCGTTGAATTCCAATTCGATTTGGCACATACGGCAAGACCCGACTACTGACAGACCGCTATGGTAACAGTAATGCGGGATTTCAATGTTCAGCAGGCGGGCTGCCTCGATAAGGTTCAGCCCGTCAGGAACTTCTACCGGCTTTCCATCGATCTGTATTCTGGGCATAGATTACCGCTAATTCCGCAGGGCATTATAGAAAGTGGAGCGCAATCCGTGTTACTTGACCTTTTTGACGCGCTTTTTAGGAGATCTGACCGGAGCTTCGCGGAGCTTGCGTTTTGAATTCGCAACCTCGGTAATCACTGATTTCATGATGTTATGAATCAGATGAAGATCCCGATCGGAAAATTCAGTGCCTTCAGGCTTCGCGACACGCAGGATAAAATCCTCTTCTTCCGTGCGCAGTTCCGGTCGCCGGGGATCCGTCAACATCTTCACCGTCAGTCCAAGGGCTTTCGCCAATTTGCCGATTTTGTCTCCACGCGGGCTTATAGAGCGGCTGTTCTCAATCGCAGCGATCGTCGCCGGATGAATTCCTCCTGAAAGTTCACTTAATGCACGCCGCGAGAGTCCTCGTTTCCTTCGATAAAAGTAAAGATTCTCACCTAACATGATTCTACTCCAAAGTCGTTTTTATTGTCTATAGCCGACAAAGCACACTGCCAAACACTATCGAATGGAACTTTGTCGTATCAAATTTCGGGACCCGTGATCGATCATATAGAACATGATCTATAAGTGCAGGGGTTACTTAACCAGCGCTTCGAATTCGTGTCGATATTTCTGCAAATAGCTCTTCGTGGGCCATGCCACCGCCTGACCCAACGCGCAAATCGTTTTTCCGTCAATACTATCGGCAAGCTCGAACATATCATCAATATCCTTGCGCGTCCCCCAGCCGTCAGCAAACCGATGCGCTAGACGCACGAGCCAATCCGTTCCTTCCCTGCAAGGCGTACATTGGCCGCAACTCTCGTGAGCATAAAATCGTGTCAACCAAATCATCAATTGCGGAATAGAGACGGTATCGTCGATCACGATCACGGCGGCGCTGCCAAGCATCGAACCACGAGCGGCCACGGATTCAAAATCGAGCGGCAGGTCTTCGCATTCTTCCGCCGTCAGAATATGCGAAGATGAACCGCCGGGAATTACCGCCTTCAGTTTGTTGCCGTTGCGAATACCACCGCCATATTCATAAATCAGTTCCTTCATCTTGGTCCCCATCGGAAGCTCATAAACCCCAGGCTTCTTCACATGACCAGATAATGAATATAATGCTGTCCCTCCATTTCTCGGAGTTCCGAGCGCCGCAAACTTGTCCGGTCCGATTTCCAAGATGCGCGGAACGAAGGCGAGTGTTTCCACATTATTGACGATAGTCGGCTGTCCCCAAAGACCGACCGCGGCCGGAAAGAACGGCGGCTTCAGGCGCGGAAAGCCCTTCTTCCCTTCCATTGACTCAATCAAGCCCGTCTCTTCGCCGCAGATATAGGCTCCCGCGCCGGTATGCAGATGCACAGAGCAGGACCAACCGCTGTTTTTGATATTCTCGCCGATGAATCCCGCCTTCATCGCATCATCGACAGCCTGCTGCATCACTTTCGCCGGATAAAAATACTCACCTCGAATGTAGATATAGATTCGTTCCGCTCGCACAGCCCACGCACAAATGAGCGCGCCCTCAAGCAGCAGGTGCGGATCACGTTCGAGAATCAAGCGGTCCTTGCAGGTTCCCGGTTCAGATTCATCGGCATTAACGCACACATAACGCGGGAATTTGTCCTTTGGAATGAATCCCCATTTCGTTCCCGCGCTAAATCCCGCTCCACCATGACCGCGAAGCCCAGACTCCTTAACGATCGCCGTGACTTCATCCGGCTTCATACTCATCGCCTTTTTCAGCATTGAATACGCCCCATGCTTCATGGCGACATCGATCTTTGCCTGCTTGGTTTTCGCGAAATTGCGGGACAGGAGAAGTGCCTGCTTCGTACTCATTCCCTATGATTCTCCCGCAATATTCCCCAAGAGCGGCGTCGGTTCGTCCGGCGGCACCGGATTCCCCGATTTGAAGCCATCAAGAATACGATCCAGCTTTTCGATTGTCAGCTGGAAATATTGATTCTCGTTCACGAGCATCATCGGCGCCCAGGAACATCCGCCCAAACATTCGACATACTTAAGAGTAAACAAGCCGTCTTCCGTGGTTTCACCGGGACCAATGCCGAGTTTTTGCTGAACATGCTGCTGAAGCTCCAACCCGCCGGTCAGGCTGCAGGAGATATTCTGGCAGAACTGAATCAAGTACTTGCCAACCGGCTGCCGCCTTAGCATCGAATAGAAAGTCGTTACCTCGCGCACTTTGGTTGAACTCGCACCAGTGAATTCCGCCGCCCATTTTTCCACATCGTTGTCAATCCACCCAAGCTGACGCTGCGCTTCGAATAAAACGGGAACAAGCGCGGAGACCCGGTGTTCTTCTGGATAGCGAAAGATAATCTCTTCTGCTTTGGTCTTCAGGGAATCAGGGATTTGCATTCTGTCGATATTTGATTGGCTTCAAACATGTCAGCGATCCAGTTCTCCGCCGATCATATTTACGGAACCAAAGGTTGGCACGATGTCGGCTATCATATAATTATTGATCATCGGGCGCAGTCCGGCGACCATGTTGTAACAAGGCGGCCGGCAGCGAACACGCCAGGGCATACCGTTGCAGCCGTCCGTGGAATGTGCATCGGGATGACTGACGATATAAAAGCCCAACTCGCCATTCGCGCCTTCGACCGGGAAATAGACTTCGCCCTGCGGAACGCGAACGCCGTGGCCATACATGATGAGCTTGAAGTGATTAATCAGTCCTTCTATGTTGCCGTAGGTGTCCTGCTTGTCCGGCAGCGTGATTCTTTTATCATCGACGCTGACGCGACCTGCAGGGATTTTATCGCGGCACTGTTCGAGGATGCGGAGACTCTGTTCCATTTCTTCCATGCGCACAAGGTAGCGGTCCATGTTGTCGCCGCGCTTGCCGACGGGAACCGTCCAGTCGAATTCATGATAGACCAGATAGGGAAAATCCTTGCGCACATCGTATTCAATGCCGCTGGCGCGTCCGCAAGGGCCGGTGAATCCCCAGGCAACGGCATTCTCTTTCGATACGACTCCGATATCCTCCATACGCTCGACAAAGATACGATTTTTCGTGAGCAGCGTATGGCATTCGGACAAGATCGTTCGAATTTCACTAATCGTCCAAGTCAGCTTGTCCAGCCAGCCCTCCGGTAGATCATGCGGCATACCGCCGACGCGAGTCGCCATTGTCGTGACACGAGCACCGCAATACTCTTCGATCAGCTCCCACAGAAATTCGCGACCCTTGATCATGTATAGAAAGACCGTAAAGGCTCCCAGCTCCATCGCCGAAGCTCCGACACAGGTCAGGTGATCGGAGATTCGCGAAATTTCACACAGCAGGGTGCGGATATACTGACCGCGCGGGGGAAGAGTGACTTCCAGCAGCTTCTCGACCGCCATGCAGTAACCGACGTTATTAATGCAGGCGGAAACATAGTTCAAGCGGTCTGTATAAACCAGCGCCTGATTCCAAGTCGTATCTTCGCAGCTTTTCTCGAAGGCGCGATGCAGATAACCGATCTCGACTTCCGAATCCACCACCATCTCGCCGGAGGTCTTTGCGATAATGCGGATAATCCCGTGCATCGCAGGATGCGCCGGGCCAACATTGAGCAGCATATCCCGTTGATGAAATTCGGGAGACGCTTCGGAGATGGCGGTACTGTGTTCTTTAATCTCCAATAGTATCCGTTTCTATAGCTTGCATGAAATCGTATCGGCTTTAACGGCTAATCTGCTCAAACTGCGGCCAATAACGCGCTGGAGACCGAAATCCATTTGTCACCGACCTGTCCGGCGGCAAGGCTGTCGGGCCGATGACTGTCGATGCATCGTCAACGGTCGCCGCATCAACTACAATATTGCCGGCAAAAGCAGTTCCGGCATAATCGTAGGTACGGACTCCAATATAATCAACCGTGTTTGTCCAATTGTAAAACGGCCAATCCTCTGCTATGACCTCATCGTTCACATACACGGTGAAACGAGACGTGGCAACGTCAAACTCCATAACTATATGCAGCCACTCGCCCGGAGTAAAAGTCGCCAAGATGTTGTATTCATCAAAATTCAAATAGATCGTTCCGCCAGTCAACCCAACAGAAGCGACTGAATAAAGATAAGGATCGACTAAGTCTAGAAACTGAATCACTCCCGAATCAGGAGCTTTCAGATCTGCCTCAAGAACCCCGGATATCATTTGCCCAAGCACGCCGTCTTGAGTCAGACAATACGGCGAATAGGAGGAGGATGAATCTTCGATCATCAAGACATGATCGCCGCTATCTCCGTCCTCCACAATCTCGACACGTGTATCTGATGAGGGCAAATAAACATCCCATATTTGCGTGTCTGAGAAGGACCCGAGGGGATAAGCTTCCCAATCCTCGACCAGCGGTGTGGTTTCCACAGTAACTTCTACAAAGGATGACGATACGAATCCTGCATAAACGGAAACGGTCGTTGTCCCACTGGAAACGGCTCGTAATTGTCCGGGGGCCGTAAAGCGTGCAACGCGTACATTAGAGCTTTCCCAGGTCAGATTCTCGGTCAGATCCTGCGATCCATGTCCAGTGACTTGTGCTGTCGCGGTAAAAGAAACCACATCTCCCCGATCAAGTACCTCTGGAACAGATTCCGGTGAGATCGAAATTGCCGTAATTTCCCAGACGGAAATATCCGGGGAGATCGCAGTATAGGAACCCATAGTCGCAATGACATGAAACAGGCCCGGAATGATCGGAACGAAAACGCCGTTCTCTAAGGCAATAAGATGCAACGGATCGGAACTGCTGAACTGCACTCGATCTGTCAGAGTAATAGATCCCGCATAGCGTGTCGTGGCATTAGCGGAGAAACGCAGAGTATCGCTGGGAAGGATTGAATCGTCACTTGAGACCATTGAGCAACTGAATGTCTCAATGGAATCCGTCATCACAATGACCGGAACAGAACGCGCATCCTGAAAAACAGCGGTTAGGGTGGATTGTCCTGCTTGGCAAGCCGTAAGCTGCCAGCGATCATCAATTTCCATCACACCCGGCTGGGAGAATTCCCAACTCAGCGGGAAATCCGTTGACAACTGATTTTCGCCACCTGAATCCAGCAGCGCTGAAACTGAAACCTCCGTTCGTTCTCCCGGCAAAAGAATTCTGTCTTCAACCGTCAGTGACAGTCGCTCCAGTTCATGAACAGTAAATGATGCTTCCGAGAACCAGCCCTCCGGGTGAGTTACCTTAACGAACCCGGTGCCGGTTGTCAACGGTGTCAGCAGACCCGTTGAATTGATCGTTGCCCAATTCGGGCTACTGACACTCCAGGATACTCGATCTGTCCAATCCTGTTCCCCGCCCGCTTCAAACACCGCGATAGCGCGAAGCGGAATTGTAATGTTCGGGATAAAGACATAGCCTTCGTTTGCTTCGATGCGAATCCCTGCTAAATTCCCGTTGTTTGTTACATTCGTGACTGAATCGCCCTCTTGCGTACAACTCGATGCAATTAACAGCAGTCCGACCAACAGCGAGAGTTGTCTGATGCACGATTGCCCCATGGTTCCTCCAGATAGTTTTTCCCTAAGGTGGCGCGGTGATGATTTCCCTATCAGTTTTGCGGGCCGACGAGCGGCTGACGCTTGGTTTTCGGATAGTCTTTGCGAAGCGGATGTCCTTTGAACTCTTCATAAAGCAAGATCCGCTTCAAATTGGGATGTCCCTCGAATTTGATTCCAAATAAGTCCCAGACTTCGCGTTCGAGCCAATCGGCAATCGGCCAAAGGTCAGTGATCGTCGGCAAGACCGGTACTTTGTCGTCGGGAATCGCCTTCAGCCGGAGACGGGCTTTCTTATCGAGATTCAGCAGATGATAGACAACTTCGAAGCGCGGGCGGCGGGGATGATAGTCGACACAAGTCAAATCCACGAGCATATTAAAGCCATGCTCATCACGCAGGATTTTGCACACCTTCGCCACTGCATTCTTGTCAATGATAAGCGTACGGTCGCCGAAGTCGGTATGCCAATCATGGACGGCGTCGGGAAGCTGCTTTTCGATGGCGATATGCTCGGGAAACTTGTCGAGCATTGCTACCACTCCTGCTTCGCGTTTTGAATCTTTTCCTGCAGCTTCAGCAATCCGTCCAGTACGGCTTCCGGCCGCGGCGGGCAGCCGGCAATATAAATGTCAACGGGAATCAGGGTATCAATACCCTGCACGGTAGCGTAGTTATCATAAGGTCCGCCGCAGCTTGCACAGGCTCCGAAGCTGACCACCCATTTCGGTTCGGCCATCTGCTCATAAACCGTTTGCAGCACCGGAGCGATTTTATGACTGATCGTGCCGACGACCCACAGCACATCCGCCTGACGCGGGCTGAAGCGGGGAAAAGCGGCACCGAAGCGGTCGAGATCATAGTGGGAGCAAGCGGTAGACATAAACTCCATACCGCAGCAGGCCGTGACAAACGGATATTGAAAGAGTGAGTACTTACGCGCCCACCCCAGCAGTTGATCGAATTTCGTTGTCATGACAGTGCCTTTCAAAGCATCCGTCAAGTCCGTTGTATGTCCGTTTCCTTGTGGCTTCATATATTCCATCAGAGAAATTTTCTATCTCCAGTCCAACACCCGCTTCTTGATCGCATAGTAAAGTCCGACAAAAAGAATCGCCAGAAAAACCATCATGGAGATGAAGCCGGCCATCCCCAGATTACCGAAGCTCACCGCCCACGGGTATAAAAAAGCAACTTCCACATCAAAAATGATAAAAAGAATCGCAACAAGATAGTATTTGATCGGGAAGGGACGCCAGGCATCCGTTGTTACAATCCATCCGCACTCAAAGGGCGAATCTTTTACTTTGCTGGTTCTTTTCGGGCCTAAAAAGACAGACAATCCGATAAACAGCCCGACCAGTGCGCCGACACTGACCAATAGTATCAGGAAAGTTATCAGATTGTTGTCAAGAATGGATTCAATCATTTAGACACTCAATGATGAGCTGATTTGCGCAGCTTCAGTCCCAGAGCCGGAACCGCGATGAGAACAACGATGAACGTGAGATAGGATGATGCAAAAAAAGATTCTACAAAATAGCCGAATCCGGTGTTTCCGACATCATTAATTGAGATTATCATATAACCAATCAGCGACGCAAGCAGTCCGCCGATCGTCGCGATCATGCCGCGGACTATCCATTCAACAAGCTTTGCCGACTGCTTGTTCCTGCTAAGCGCCGTGAAAACCAAAGCGGTCGCGCCGCCGCAAAGTCCCAATTCAATCATCCAACGCAACGATTCCCCGTATGTGGGATAGCCGGTCAGACCGGCAGAGACTGCGGGAATAAGTAATCCGACTACCGCTGCATAGACCGGAGACAGAATCATTCCCCCCAGCAGTACAGGAGCGTGCATGGGAATGATCGAGCGATTGATGATTCCGAACCGATGCGAAAAATAAGTCAGGACCAGTGCAAGAATCAAGAGGGATGCCGCAAATCCAAGCGCTTCCGCTCCCTTGGCAGGGCCCGGCATACGCATCAAGTCCGGATTAGAATCCATTTGAGATGTGATGCGCCGACTGATCTTTTTTGGGCTCACATTGGTGCCACGTAAGGCTTAGTATTACAGTAGCTTGCAAAAAAAATACAAAATTGAAGCTACCGATAAAATTAACATTAAGTTATAGAACTCTTTCGACATTGTCAAGCAGAACATGCCTTGATTGAACTTCTTTAGGCATCCTTAAAGCCCTGCAAATTCACGAAATTCCTGCGATTTTGAGTTAGTGAAACCTAACACGAAGAAACGGAGTTATTCTTTCGCTCTTTCCAAAATAGTCAGGCTGTTCTTGGGCAGAGCCAGAGCTTGAAAAGCCTCACGCAGAGCTTCATAGTCTGCAACAGGGACTCGATCCTGTATTATCTCGAGAGTCTGCGTCCAAGTAAGCTTGTTTGCTTCCTGTTTGGGAATTAACGTCAACTGAAGATACGGATTGACTACAATTAATGGCGCGGGAAGATAGGCTACTTTGTAATTCGCAGGTAAAGTGATCTCGATGACGGTTTCCGTTGTTCCGCGAGCCGGCAGCTCGATTGGATACCTGACTTCGGGCAAACTTGGATAGAATCCGGTTAAAGCAAACGAGAAAGGATTGCGGGGGCGTTCGAGCAGCATTAAATCATCCTGAATCACCGCATATTCGCCGCAAGAAAAATCAAAACTAACCTCGAACTCCTTCATAAGCAATGCGGGATCAGAATTACCTGAGTCCGTTACCTTCGTCCCCTGACCAAAGGTAGAGGCAATGCGCTGGAAATAAATTTCGCGTTCCTGCGCTTTCTGATCCTTGAAAATCCGGCGGGCGCGCGCGGCAAAATCCGCTTTCGGGGAAGCCGAAGCCGTTCCCGTAAGAGTCCCATCCTCACTTAGTTGCGCTTTCAGCAGTGTAAGTGATTTCCGATCAGCATGAGAGAGCGGCGCAATCGGTACCAGCATGGGAGCTCCATAGGTCAACATGCAGCCGGTTCCCTGGGTAGCCGAATAAGGGATTTCTGATGGCGGGTAGTATTGATCCGACAGTTCAATCCAAATCGTGTCGCCTGCCAACGGAACAGCAAGCAGAATATGTCCGAATTGTTCGAGTACGGGCAGTTCACAAAACGGAGCCGAGCTGTTTTGAACTAACACAGGAATGACATCGAGTCCGTAGTGACCCAACAGCGCGGTGAACAGGACAGCTTTATCGAGATCATGCCCGTAGCGATTCGCCCACACTTTGTTTGCTGTATTGGGTTCATAGCCAACGCTTCCGAGTCTCAGGTTAACCGGTCGAATATTTATCAGGTTCCAGAAAGCCGTGTTCATAAGCGCCGGTTTGCCGCGAAACTCGAGCCCAACCTCTTTCAGATATTCTTCGATCGCTTTATCGGATTCGTCGACACTTTCCCAAAACGGCTCCGAAATAAACAGCCCGAGTTCTTCCCAATTCCTGAACGATGTCCATAACAATCTGGGCAACAGACGCTCCGGACTGACCATGTCCGGCTCCATAATCAACTGCTCGGTATTTTCAAATTTCCATTGATATCTCGTCCCGCCTTCAATCATGGCCGGCAGCGGCAGTGCGTCCGAATTCTGCAGCTCATATTGCACCTGCCAAGGCGGATAGACATCGAGAGTGTACGCTTGTTCAAGATAAGGATTCATCCCCCCGAACAGATGAACGCCGCCTGCCTGCAGTCTTTTCGGTGCTTCCACACCGGGCTTTGGTTCGATTCGATAGGACAGATAAATTGCCGCGCCGACATCCAGACCGGGAAAAGAAATGTTCTGTTGTTTGAGTTGTGAATAAGCGGAGGCCCATTGTACTTCCGGAGCGCTGGTCAGAGTGAAGGCATCTGCTTCCGGATCAATCCAGGTGCCGTCGGGCAGCCGAGTTCGCGCGGATTCGATGATGACCGTGTCTTTATCAGCATCGAATCGAATCGACTGATCACCATAGACATCTTTGGCGCGTTCATCGAGAATCTTTATCAATTGTTCAGCCTTTGCATGTTCAAAGCCATCCGCATCAAGCATAGCGGAACTACGGCTGAAAATATGAACCACTGAAGCCTGCGGATAGGTCTCTAATCCCGGACATTCGTCTATCAATCTGTCCAGATCAGTCTGCGCAAATAAAGTCGATGCTGACACATATAACAGCATCAGTGTCAGAGACACGAGCGAGAGCTTTTTCATGATAGAATGTAGTTGAGGAGGTTGTGCCGAGTCGGAATAGGGACTCGACTATTTCAGAGAATACTGAAGGAGCTTACGAACTGGCGTCCTGGCTGTAGGATGGGTATTCTGTCGGCGGTTGGCTGATCGAACCCGTCTTGATCAGTCTGCCGGCAATCGCCCCGCTTAAGACGGGAACAACTCCGTAAATAACAGCAATCCCGATTTCCAATGGATAAAGATCATGGGAAGCCGGATTTCGAGATAGATCAAAAATTACGCGAAGGATAACCGCGACCGGCAAGCCGGGCGTCATCGTCACAACCCAGCGCCAGAGTCGCTCCGGCTTTAAATAGGAAATCGCTGTTGCCGCGGAAAATAAGAGGAACATGGCCGGCAGCGGCACTTCGCCGGCGGAATTGGCGATTATGGTCAGAATCCCCGCCGCAGTTCCAAATCCCACGGCAGCCTTCCAGTACCGGATATTCTCAGGTTCGCCGGTCAAATGGATATGATGCCGGATCAGTTTGCGAATAAAAGCGCCGCCATAAGAACCGATAAAAGCGGGAATCGCGATTGTCACTCCGAACCGAATCTTATCCAGCAAATCATAGATTGAAGATGAACCGCCGATGAGAATCGCTTCAAAAACAAAGGCGAAGCTCAACAGAAGTCCGAACCGCCACGGACGATAATGATTCATCCCGCCCAGCGTCGCACCGCACGCCATCATGCCGGTCACCCAGACAACGGATCCCACCTTGCCTTGCATAAATAGTGGTGCCAGAGTGCAAAGAACCGCGAAAAGAGCCGCCAATAACCACCAACGGATTCGTCTTTTGCGTCGACGCTGTGTTAGCCCTTGTTCTTCGTTTGTCCGGGGCTGATTGTTGATGGGCGGATTCATCGGATTCCTTAGGGAGTAGACTTCTCTTATGGTGCAAGAATCCAGCCGAATCACTGATAACTTGCTTGCCTCAGACGCTTAGAATCCCTTTCTGGAATTCTTTAACTTTCAACCACTTGTCAAATCGGATTATGTGAATTGGCCAAGCAGAATCAGGTAATGAATCACCCGTGGTTGTGAATTCGCAACCGACGCACGCAATTGACCACATGCAATAGACTATGATTTGGTCAATACTACCTGTCCACGCCCCATTTGGTCCCGTTTTTTGAGCATCGTTTGCAACTCTGCATATTCGTCAAGCATGATACGCAGAGTGGAAACATCCAGTGAACGTTTAACTTTCACAGTGTTCTTCTCTACTTCAATGTTCCGGACCAGTCTGTAGTCGCCATGGTCGAGGTCGAAGGATTCCGGCAGACTCCTGACTTTCCATCCTTCCGGATAGTCGAGCGTTTCTTCCACCTTCACTTCGAAAGTCGAAGGGATTTCCAAATCATAACGCCGATCCGTCAATTCCGATCCCCCAAAGAAATAGTCCGTAAGCAATTCCATGCTTCCGGCCTGTCCCGGAACTTGAAAGAGCAGGAAGTCTCCGGCGGGAATTGAATAGTCTCTTGCCGTGTAAGCCATTTGAATTGTCACCGGCGCGGAGAAATCCATCAAGTCGCTGAACTGAACGTCACTCAACTCCGCTGTCGGTGAAATACGCTGAATGATACGCTTAAACATTAACAACCGCTCTTCAGGCGGAATCGACTGCAGATAGTTCCTTAGAACAAGATCAGGAAAACCTTTCGTTGAAATCGTCAGATCGGAAGCCAGAAGACCATTTTCATCCAGACTGCTGCTGGCAGTTATTTCATAGAGATTATCCTGCGGAGGCACGACGGGCGTCCAGTCGAGGTCTTTCCCCGCTTCGTTGCAGATGAGCACACCACGATCCTGCTCGTTGGCGGCAAGATAATCCACCGTTTTCTCAATAGTGGGATCGATATAGACCACTTCATCCCCTTCGTATACCGCGACGATGGCATGGTTAAACTGATCTGCCGGGATGTCCTGGTCGATCTTCCAAACCGGATTCATCAGCACGATGTTCGACTCGATTCCGGCTTCGCGCAGCATGCTAACCATTAATGCAGCCTTGTCCCTGCAAACGCCGTATTTGTTGCGGAACGTGACGGGAGCGGATTCCGGTTTGTAGCCGGCCTTCTTCCCTGTCAAAGCCGTATCAACATAGCGAATCTTGTTGGATACAAAATAAAAGATCGCGCGAATCGCTTCTTCCCTGGGTTTCCCTTCAGTCAGTTCCTGGACTTGGTCACGAATCGCATCATCGGCGATGGTTTCCGGCTCGGAGAGCGCGAAATACCATTTTGACCAAGTTTCCCAATCATCGATGGTAGACACCAGAAGCTGTGCCGCCACTTCAGGAACGGGCGGCATGCCGGGTTCAGGGACCAATTGAGAGATGTTTTCGGCATTCCAGACGTGACGAGTGATTCCGTCAGATGTTGATTTCAGATATTGCGCTTCGCCCGAACGGACTTTCCAATTCAATTCGACCGTTTCCGAAGCTTCGATTTCGACGTATTTCTCCTGAACCGGATCACTATGAATAAAATATTCCGTCAGGTTGAACTCGCCGTCGATCGGAGGCTCACGAGTAATCTCCTTGTATGCAACCTCAATTTCCGCTCCCTTTGTCAATTCGGGGAATGTGATGATTTTCTCGCGCACATTCTGCAAGTAGAACTTACCGAAGGCGGGCATCGGCACATCCTTCACGGATTCAGAATCAACCTCTACAATCTTGCCGGACGGTAGATAGATTCTTGCGGCAACAACTTCAACCGTATCATAGCCAAGATTATATACGGTAATATCCTGAGCGTATTGCCGGATCGAGCGATCGGTCAACAAGGCTACGCGATAGTGTTTCAGAGTTTCCGAGGTGCCATCCGCGTTCAGATCGACGAAAGTGCAGTCATAGCGAACGACCGCGTTGGAAGGTTCGTAAGGAAATTCGACTTGCTCGGGAGGCGTCATCTCCGATTGTGCATAACCAAAAGCGACCATTCCGGCAAGGATCAGGGTCAGGGTGAAACTCTTCATTATTCTGTCCGTACTTCTGTTTTTTTCTATTATTGCTAAATTACGAATTTTGTACTCCAATAGCAATAGTCTAACCATAGGCATCTACTGCTTTTAGATAAATCGAGGAAAGAGAATACTGGGGGGCAAAAAAAGCCCTACTTCGGGGAGAAAGAAGCAGGGCTTGTCCACAAATAAGAGGCTATTATTAGCCATCTTAATAATTTACTTTAGTAGCATGATTCTCTTGGTCATCGAAAATTCCGATGATGTCATACGATAGAAATAAGTACCACTGGACAGATTTGCACCATTGAAATTGACCGCATAGCGACCGGCTTCATGGAAAGTGTTGACGATTTGTGCCACCTCACGACCGCTAACATCATATACTGTTATATTTACGAGACCGTCTTCAGGAATCGAATAACGAATCGTGGTGCTTGGATTGAACGGATTCGGGTAAGCATCGTCCAGTTCATATTCGGTGATTCTGCCCGCAGCTATGTTTCCATAGGAGGCGCTTTCAACTGACTCATGTACGGTACGCGTTCCGTCCATGCCGACATCAACCAGACGATAATCATAGACGCGACCCACAATACCCAATCGGTCGAAGTAGGTGTAACTGCTGCCAGTCAAGGAGTTATGTGCCTGAAGACGCGCCAGAACAGTGAAATCATCCGTGCCGCTATTGCAGCGTTCAATTTCCCAGTAGTCAAGTTCGATCTCGGAAGCTGTCGTCCAAACCAAATCCACACCCTCTTCCGAGCTGAAGGCATGGAACGCGGTCAGCTCAACCGGCAGCCAGGTATCGCCCGGAATCGGTAATTCCTCGCAAATCTCAATTGGATCGCCAAAGACAATATCCTGCTTGTCATCAAGATCACAGGGAATTCCATTCATCGGCCAGCAGGCATTGGAGCAAAACTCCACGAAGACACTGTCATAAGCATTCCCGCTGACCGGCTGGGAGATATCAAATGAGACACAACCCGAAGCATCTGTAAACAGTTCAAGCTCGTGCGGTGTGCCGCTACTGGTGATCTTATAGGTTGCGATAATTCTAATGCCTTCAAGACTGGTATTGCCGACTTCACCCGCGCGGGCACCGCGGTAAACACAAGCTTGAACAGTTACAACCGAATACTCAGGACCAACAACCGCCGGGTCGTTTGAAACCAACAGTTGATCATCTTCGAGCATCACATTCTTGTCGAGAGCGTCCAGGACCTTCAGATTCGCAGCATTATTGCGATCAGAATTGGTACTAAAGACTGTATTGATATAGGGATAACTCGGAGTCGGATCGATCAGATTCGGCCAATTGATACAAAAGTAGGGAATACCATAAGTTGGGCTGCCTAATTTTTTATTGGTCGTAAGTTTCCAAATCGCGAGCTGATCCACATCATCTTCGAAAGCATTTTGTGCATCGCCCCAGGCCAGCAGATAGGCAGTTGCCTTTAATTGAGCCGCTGAACAAGAATCCTCAGTGATCACTGCCGAATCCACATCGACGCAATAGGGTTCGTTTTCCAATGCGTGGTCAATATCAAAGCAGAATGCATAAGCTGTATCGACCAATAAATCACAGGTTCGAACAAAGCGCATTTCGCCATAGTTTCCGCCATAGGAACCATTGGGCCACATTGTCGTACCGCGACTGATGCCACCTGTTCCTAAGAAACGCATTCCGTCATAATCCCAAGTGCACTGATCATCAAGAGTTACGACAGGACCGCGCTGGTCACCCGGATTAGAACTAAAAGTGCCCCGATCAGCTTCCGGCAGAGCAAAAACTGTTTGCCCAATAATGAAGGCCATCAAAAGGGCAATATAGCCTACCCTGTAAAAAAATCTTCCATTCTGTTTCATTTGTTCTCCTTGACCTTTCCATGTATTTGTTCGAATATCTGTCGTCCGTTTCTTATCCCCCATATCGTATTACCCACTAATAACTTGTTATATATAACTTTAATCTGAAATTCAAATTATTAGATATTGAGCACATTGAAGCCAGCTATTCGATAGCTTGACTTCTCAGAATCAAAGTTTTATATTGATAAGCTTATGGGGCAGTAGCTCAGTTGGGAGAGCACTACGTTCGCAACGTAGGGGTCGGCGGTTCGAGCCCGCTCTGCTCCACCATTGATTCCGTTGCCAGTAGGCAACGGCATCTAAAAATTGTCCGGAATATGTCGCCGGGTCCCGTGCAAGGGATCTCCGCCCAACCCCGCCAGGACCGGAAGGTAGCAACGGTAAGTGGTAGATTTCTGTGTTCGGTTAAGCCTGGCGATATTTTTCGGACAATTTTTTTGGGATAGAATCACCGTGCTCCCCCCTCCTGCCTGAGTCTAAATGTAATTACATGACCATCCGTTTGCAATGACACAGATTAGTGTTGTTTGTAATATCTCTCTATGAAACTGATTTAAGTATCTATGCTATTTCTATAATACCTACGAGACAGGTTTACTATACTTAATAGACATATCTCGTCGAATCCAACCTGTCCACTGACAAGCATCCGCTATCCGCTGTGTCTTATCCCTCTTTAATTCATAATGATACATTATTATGTTTGCTTGGCCTTTCTTCGAAAAGGCTTACTCGCCAGCACTGATGTCTTGCCTACTGCCTAAAAACCTGCACTTCTGTACAGAAGGATCATAAAGAATGCCTCCTCAAGAACCGCTTGACGAACTCAATTTGATTACCGGAAGATTTTGCAGAAAAAGTTTTTGGTATCGCTTGTTATGGTGGATGCTTGCTTGCGAACTGATGCTGGTAATCCTAAATATCTGGACGCCGGACGTGATCGCAC